>NZ_AUTH01000032.1:0-26417 GCF_000497975.1 Pseudoalteromonas sp. TB41
CCCACTAGGTTACAAACCTCGCGCCGCGATTAAACAGCCCCTAGTTTGAACAAATTCTAATCCGCAAAGATCAACAGACCCTAAGCTGTTTGCTGCTTTTTAAATTTTGCATGCACTAATTTATAAAGTGCTGGTAAAATTAACAATGTGAGCAAAGTGGATGACATAATTCCACCTACCACCACGGTTGCCAAAGGCCGTTGTATTTCAGCGCCGGTACCGGTATTTAGCGCCATAGGTATAAAGCCTAAACTAGCCACAAGCGCGGTCATTAGCACTGGGCGTAATCGCTGTAGTGCCCCGCTATGTATTGCATAATATAAGCTTAACCCCTCATTTCGTAATTGCTTAATGAACGACAACATCACTACACCGTTTAATACCGCAACCCCACTTAGCGCAATAAACCCCACACCCGCTGAAATAGAAAGCGGCATATCTCGTAGCAATAATGCCAATACCCCACCGGTCAGTGCCAGTGGTACACCACTGAATATAATAAGTGAATCACGCAGCGATCCAAAAGCACTATAAAGTAAGCCAAAAATAAGCAATAAAGTCACAGGCACTACCAACGACAAACGCTTACTCGCCGATTGTAATTGCTCAAACGTACCGCCGTATTCAAGCCAATAACCGCTGGGTAGGTTAAGTTGTGCGTTCATAGTCGCTTGGGCATCTCTTACAAAGCTGGCTAAATCGCGTCCTGTTACATTCGCTGTTACTACCACATTGCGCTTGCCGCTTTCGCGATTTATTTGATTAGGGCCTTTTTCAATACTGATTGTAGCCACTTCTCCAAGCGGTACAAATGCAAGCTCAGGGTTACTACTTTGAGGTAATGCAATAGGTAAACGCGCAAGCACAGAGACATCATCAGACCAACGCTTATCTAAGCGTACTAATAACGAAAAGCGCTTATCACCCTCATAAATTAGCCCTGTTTGCACCCCACCAACAGCAGCGGCAAGAGTTTGTTGAATGTCGTTTACAGTCAATCCTAGTAGCGCCATATGGTCTCGCATTGGGGTAACAGAAAGTGTAGGCAAGCCCTCCATTTGCTCTAAACGTACATCAGTAGCACCGGTAATATTTCGCATTAAACCAGTGGCTTTTTCGCCAAACTGTTTAAGTGTGGCTAAATCGTCACCGTAAATACGCAGCGCTACATCGGCACGCACACCGGCAATTAACTCGTTAAAGCGCATTTCTATAGGCTGGGTAAATTCATAGTTATTACCCGGTACCTCATTCACACGATGACGAATTTGCTGCACTAACGCGTCTTTACTTAGTGACGGATCTGGCCATTGCTCACGCGGCTTTAACATTAAAAAAGTGTCGGCAACATTAGGTGGCATAGGATCGCTGGCTACATCCGCGGTGCCAATCTTTGAAAATACGTTTGTAATTTCAGGTTGCTCTAATAAAGCCTGCTCCAACTGCTTTTGCATTTGCACCGATTGTTCAATACCGGTGCCAGTAATACGCAGCGCATGCATTGCAATATCACCTTCATCTAGCTGGGGTAAAAATTCGGCGCCCATATTTTTAACTTTAAAGCCAAGTACTAGTACTAAAACCGTGGCAATGCTCACCATCACCCACGGTAATTTAAGCGATAAGTTAAGCAGTGGCTTGTAGATTTTTTTAACACCACGCATTACTGCATTTTCGCTTTCATCTACTTTACCACGCACAAATACGGCAATTGCCGCCGGCACAAAGGTAACAGCAAAAATAAGTGCACCTATTAACGCAGCAATAACAGTAAACGCCATAGGCTGAAACATTTTGCCCTCAACACCACTGAGCGCAAATAGCGGTAAATACACCAACATAATAATTAAAATACCAAATACGGCGGGGCTAAACACTTCTTTGGTGGCTGAAGTGACAACCTCTAAACGCTCACTGAGCGTAAGTAAGCGACCATGTTTATGTTGAGCCATCCCTAATTGACGAAGGCAGTTTTCAACCACAATCACCGCGCCATCAACAATTAATCCAAAATCGATTGCACCTAAGCTCATTAAGTTACCCGAGACTCGATTGCCCACCATGCCTGTAATAGCAAATAGCATACTCAGCGGAATAACCATGGCGGTAATAAGCGCACCAGTGATGTTCCCGAGCAATAACAGTAAAATGACGATAACTAATACCGCCCCTTCAAACAGATTTTTTTGAACTGTGGCAATGGTTTTATCAACCAGGTTGGTACGGTCATAGACAGGCTCAACGATAACCCCTGCAGGTAAGCTTTTTTGTACCTCTATCAACTTATCAGCCATGGCTTTGGCGACCACACGGCTGTTTTCACCTATTAGCATCATTGCCGTGCCTAGTACGGTTTCTTCGCCATTATAGGTAGCCGCGCCGGTTCTGAGCTCTTTTCCTAAATACACATTTGCCACGTCTTTAATTCGCACAGGAGCATCATCACGCTTGGCGATAACGGTGTTTGCTATATCGGCTAATGTTTTTAATTGCCCAGGCGAGCGCACTAAATATTGGCCGTCAAAGCGCTCTATATAACCGGCTCCGCGATTGCTGTTATTAAGCTCAAGTGCACTAATAACATCGTTGATTGTTAGCTTATAAGCGATGAGCTTTTCTGGCATGGGCGCAACTTGGTACTGGCGCTCAAAGCCAC
This sequence comes from Pseudoalteromonas sp. TB41, assembly GCF_000497975.1. Classification (NCBI taxonomy): domain Bacteria; kingdom Pseudomonadati; phylum Pseudomonadota; class Gammaproteobacteria; order Alteromonadales; family Pseudoalteromonadaceae; genus Pseudoalteromonas; species Pseudoalteromonas sp. TB41. Next base: position 2,657 of record NZ_AUTH01000032.1, read on the forward strand.
CTTGGCTGTTTATTTCGGTTACGCCTTTTACTTTTAAAAGCTGCGGACGAATAACCCAGTCTTGCAAAGTACGTAAGTCTTCGGCGTTATACGCCGTACCATCACTTTTTAACGCATCGGGTTTTGCATGCACGCTATAGGTAAATATTTCACCTAAACCACTGGCAATAGGTCCAAGGTTTGGCTCAACATTATTAGGTAAATCGGCGCGAATACTTTGAATACGCTCACCAATTTGTTGACGTGCCCAATAAATATCGGTGCCTTCATCAAAAATAATGGTTACTTGAGAAAGCCCATAGCGAGAAAGCGAACGGGTATAATCAAGCTTAGGAATACCCGCCATCGCTGTTTCGACTAAGTAAGTGATACGCTGCTCAACTTCAAGCGGCGTAAAACCAGGCGCTTTAGTATTAATTTGCACTTGCACGTTGGTAATATCGGGGACAGCATCTACCGCTAAGTTTTGGATGTTATACACACCAAACCCAGCAAATAAAAATGTCAGTGCCAGTACCATCATGCGGCGTTTAACCGCAAAAGAAACAATCCAGTTAATCATGGTACCTCCTAGTGAGCGTGACTTGCGCCGCTTTTTAAAATATCGGCTTTGATCACATAGCTATTGGTTGTGACGTACTCGCTACCTGGGCTTAAACCCGCGATCACTTCAACCCACTCGCTACTTTTTGCGCCTAAAGTAACAGGGCGTACTTCAAACACACTATTTTTACGCACAAACACACTCGCCATACCATTAAACTCTTGAATAGCCTCAGGCTTTACACGCACGTTAGCATTAACCTTATCGATACTGACATCACTATTAACATGCATACCTGGACGCCAATGACCATCAGGGTTATTAAGCTCAATACGAGCACGTGCAATGTGCCCGCCGGTCATCATAGGCGCTATAAAAAACACCTTACCTTGGGCATTTAAATGATGATGTAAATCGTACACCGTGGCACTTTGACCAATGGCTAGGTTTTCAATATTTTCAGGAAAGGCAGAGAGCTCAACCCATACTTTATCAAGGTTCACGACTTGCATAAGCGCGCGAGTACTTGCCAGTTCGCCACGCTTTAAATATTGCTCGGTTACAACACCGCTAATGGGGCTTTTAATACTGTAGTTTTGCAATGTTTCACGGTTGGTGACACTGGCCAGTACCTCACCTTTTTGAACCTTTTGACCAATGCTGACAAAAATATCGCTGATCAATCCGGTATATGGCGCCATCACTTCTACTGTGCCGTGCTGTGTCGGTGCAATAACACCAAACAGCGTGTCAGAAATATCAACCTCGCCGCTTTTTGCTATCTGCGTTTCAATACCCGCACCTTTAACTACTCGCTCACTAAGCATAGTGCGGCCTTCGTGTTGGGTGTACTCAAAACTAACGTGTTCACCTTTATAATTGGCAGTAATGAAAAGCGCAAACGAATGTGGCTCATTTATGGGTTGCGTGCTAACAAGGTACTCATTCTCACGCGTAAATTGTATTTTTTGCGGCGCTTCTACTAATCGTTTTAAGTTCATTTCGATGCTTAAATCGTTGATATCTACCGGCTGATTTTGCTCATAACCATATACGCGCAGCTCAACTTTACCTGCCAATTCTTGCAGCTTTAACTCAAGAGTGAGCTTTTCGTTGGTTAATAAAAAGCCGCCGTGTGGACCTTGTTTTTGGGTTTGCTCTGTTTGGTCATGCTCTGCTGAGGCAAATGCATGTGTGCTTATAAGGCTCGTTGTAAACGAAAGTGATACTAATAATGCGATAAACGTGTTGTTCATGGTTGAAAAGTCTCAATTAAAGATTGGCCAGTTAAACGCTCAAGAGTAAGGTGCGTTTGATATAGTACTGCATAGGTATTGATAAGTGCGCGTTTAGAGTCAAATAGAGCTTGTTGGGCATCGAGCAATTGCAACACCGAAATTTGTCCGCGTTGATAGCTTTTTAAACTTTGCTCAATGAGTGTTTGGGCTTGTGGAATAACCTGCCCTGATAACAACTGCGCCTGTAACGTTTTGCCTTGGTAATAGGCGTACAAGGTACGAACTTGTTGGCGTAACTGAACCCGTAATTGCTCTTGCTGCTTGCTTAGCAGTGCCAACTGACTGTTAGCCGCTTCAATATTACCGCTATTTGAGTTACTCAATTGCAGCGGCATAGAAAACGAAAACAGTAACGAACTGGTATCGCTTTGTAGATTGAAGCGCAGGCCTGCACCTACATTAATATCGCTTTGCCCGTTAGCTTTTTGCAGCGTTAAGTTGGCCGCTTGCTGCAAATATTGTTGCTGCAACATAGCAAACTCAGGCGCTTGGTTAACTGCATTGAGTAACGCTTGCTCAGATTTAAGCGGTATTAAAGTAGCCATATTCCCTGCGAAATTCGTGTAGTCATGTTGCTCATTCCACAACTCATTGAGCGATAAACGCGCTCGCTCAAATTCGCTATTTAGCTTAGCTTTATCAAGCTCTACTTGGCTAAGCGCATAACGCATACGGGTTACATCGGCTTGCGATACAGCGCCAGCGTTAGCCCGTTGCTTTATTGCTTTAAGAGCTTGGCTCACCACGTGTTGTCGTTCGCTGTTAAGCGTAAGTAAGGTTTGAAATTTAAGCGCCTCGTAATATCGCTCACCAGTGGTTGCTAATAAAGCTAACCGAGTATTTTGATATTGTATTGCTTGGGCTTTAATGTTCGCCGTTGCGTAATTTATGCGGCTTTGGCGTTTATCTCCAAGCTCTATAAGCTGGCTAAATGCCAAGGTTATTTCAGCCCCTTGCACACCACGCGCATCGTTTGTTCCTAAGAGGTTTTCGGCTTCTACATTTATTACAGGGTTAGGCGAAAGCGCCGCTTGAGATTTAAGCGCGCTGAGTATTTTTTGATGATAAGGATAGCGTTTTAATAGCGGATTTTGTTGCTCGGTATTTATCAACGCTTGTTTTAGGGTTAACGTTTTAACATTTGCAAACGCACTAAAAGCAGGTAGCGCGCACAGCATCACCACCAGCATAATTGGTTTTTTATTCATATAGCTTGTCCGTTTTTTAATAAACAGAGTTCACTTGCAAACCATTCACAACCTACGCTAAAAACAGCGACAGTGTAAAATAGTTAGCAATTTAAACATGCCTATAACAGCCCATGGAACGCTTACGCGCAGGCAGCTAAAAGCACAATAATTAATTGAAATTAAATTAAAAACTAGCTAAATGAATTCGGTGGGGGTACATCAGGTGGATAATTTAAACCATGGTAATACACAAGTACTGAGGGTTTACTTTGTTGAGGAATAATAGCGTGACTAAGTGTGCTGTAATAGCCACAGTGACAATGTTGGTGTGCATGAATCTCAACCGGTGGCTGATTATCGCTTTGTCCTTGGTCATTATCAGCGGTTATAGTGTTTTGTTATAATGCGTTACTTACATGCTCAACGTCTTCTTGTAAATGGTATGCAGCGCCATCACAACTTATAAAGCTGTGCACAAGCACGAGTAACATGACCATTAACAAACGATTTGAGCGCATAATTTAGCTATCTTCTCAGCCTAAAATTGACTTAAATAAACCTAACCAATTGAAGCCACATAGTATATTAGCGGCAAACGACAATAAAGGGCTTTTTATCAATTAATGGCGCCAATTGCGTTTACTGAGGTTAACTATAAAACAAAAAACCACCGGCTTTAATAGCCAGTGGTTTTTTAAAATTAACGCTTAAGCAACCGCGTGTTCTAAAATTTCACGGCTTTCTTTTAGCGTAATCGCTTGGTTTTCACCAAGGGCAACCATGCCATGTGCTTCTAGTTTGCCAATAATATTATCAATGGCAGCCGCTTTATCATCACCATGTTCAGTTAGCTGTGTTGCAACCTCAAGGCTGTGGTAAAACGCTTCAATCGCTTGAATTGTTTGCTCTGCTAAATCGTCTGTTTGCTCAAGGCCAAATACGTTTTTACCCATTTGCTCTAGTTTCGCTTTTTTAACTGCAAATTGATTGCGCAATAAAGAAGGCTGAACAATAGCAAGCGAACGCGCATGGTCAACACCATAGGCAGCAGTAAGCTCATGACCAATCATGTGGGTTGCCCAATCTTGCGATACGCCAGAACCAATTAAGCCATTAAGTGCTTGGTTAGCTGCCCACATAAGGTTTGCACGCCATGCATCGTCTTGGTTTTCAAAGTTATCGCCCAGTGTTTTGAGCGTTTTTAACAGTGCCTCTGCGTATCCTTCTTGTACCAATGCGCCTTCAGGGAACGTAAGGTATTGCTCACAAGTATGCACCCACGCATCAACTAAGCCATTTACAAGCTGGCGCTGTGGTAATGTTTTCATTACATCAGGATCCATAATCGCAAATTTAGGCAGTACTTCTGGTGAAGCAAACGGCAATTTTTGCTTAGTCGCTTCTTTGCTTACCACTGAGTTTTGGTTAGATTCAGAACCTGTAGCTGGTAGCGTTAATACGGCACCAATTGGTAATGCGCTAGTAATTGTATGCTTGCCAGTAGGAATGTCCCAACCTTCGCCGTCGTATACTGCAGAAGCCGCAATGTATTTAACGCCGTCTATTACAGAGCCGCCGCCGACACCTAATACAAAGTCGATATCTTGTTCTTTACAAATTTTAACCGCTTGGTCAAGTACTTCAATTGTTGGGTTAGCACCCACGCCCGAGAATTCTACCCAATCAAAACCTTCAAGTGCGGCAGCAACTTGGTCATACACGCCGTTCTTTTTAATTGAGCCGCCGCCATAAACAACTAATACTTTTTGATCTTTTGCGATCAAGTCGCTAAGTGCGGCAATTTGCTGTTGGCCAAATTGGATGAGAGTGGGATTTACGTAGCTAAATTTCATTATTTTGCTCCTAGGTGACGGTTAATTTCATAATGCTTTACTTAGTCACATATCAAGTAAAGCTTTGATGGATGCATATTAGTAGCAAAGTTAATATATAAAAAGCCCAATAACTGCCTAAAGCTTGCCTAAAACTACCAGCACTGTTATTTTACGCAAAATATTTTAATTACAGATACTTTTATGCCCATCATAGCCAAAATGTTGCAACAATACGCCGAGCACAATAATTTACTAAGCTTTGAGGGCACCATGGAAACAATTATTCCTGGGGTGTATTTTCATCGCGCTACCAAAAGTTCACCGCGCCAGCCGCTTATTTATAATTCAGGCATAATCGTGGTTGGCCAAGGCCATAAAATAATTCATTTCCCAGAACATCAAATAAAATACGGCGAAGGTGATTACTTGGTACTAGGTGTACCTGTCCCATTAGAGTGTGAAGCGTTTACCGATAATGACTTACCGGTTATGGGCATAGCTATAGATATAAACCCTGTCATGTTGCACAAGCTGGTTAATCAGATGATGCAGCACCAGCCTTTATCTGTCTCCAGCGCGAACATTGGCGCAGTACAATCAGCAAAGCTAGACTGCGCAATGGAGCAGGTAACATGTAGGTTACTAACGGTTTTAAATAATCCACTTGAGGCTGAGGTATTCGGCGAAGATATAGTAAAAGAGCTAGTGTATCGTGTCCTTTGCGGCCCCCAAGGGAATACTTTAATAGGCCTAGCTATGCATGATGGCCATTATGCGCGTATAGCTCGCACACTAGCAACGATGCATCAGGACTATGCAAACCCTATTACTGTTGAAGGTTTAGCAGAAGAGGTAAATATGAGCGTATCCTCTTTTCATCGTGCATTTAGACAGGTAACGTTTGAATCTCCCTTACAATACTTAAAAAAAGTACGTTTAGCTAAAGCAAAAGAGTTAATTACCACAGCGGGAAGCAAAGCAAATGAAGCTGCTTTTAAGGTAGGTTACACCAGTGCATCACAGTTTAGCCGTGAGTTTAAACGCCACTTTAATAAAACTCCGAGTGAAATACAGTTATAAAAATAAGATTTACCCATTCATGCGCTATATCAAACTTTATTATTAACTTTTACTAGCAAAGATAACACGCTTTGTTAATATAGGGTAACTGCCATTTTTATAACCCTACTATGCTCAATAACACCGTAACAATAAGGAAGCACTTACATACAACCACCTCCTTATGTATTAAACTTTGCGGTGCTTTATTTTTTATTTTTCTTATCTGCAATACAGCTATTGCAAAAGATAGCTGCAATTTAAAATCTATTACAAACAGTGTGTCCATTCCCTTATCGCAAGGTATTGCTGCAGACATAAAACTAGAAAAAGGCATTAACCAATTTGAGTTGGTATGTACGCTAAACCAAAGCGGTGTTTTTACGTTTACTCGCCCTGCACTTGAACGTTTTTCGTGGCAACAAAATAACCAATTAAAAGCCCCTTTAAAAACAAATCAAATGGCTATTTTAATGGAACAAGGCAGCTTTAATGCAAAGCTAACTTTAACCACTACTGCCAGCTATAATCCCCGGTTTACTTGGCTAGACTCACAGCAGTTTATTGAAAAGGTGCAGTTGTACAATTTAATATTTGGGGTGTTTTATGGATTATGCGCAACGCTTATTTTTTATGCTTTAATAATAGGTTATGGCATTAAAGACGCTATTTTTAAACTGTATGGCCTCTATCTTTTTTGTATCGCTAGCTTTATTTTTTTACAAGAAGGCCAGCCCTATTTATTTACCAATGGCTACTTTTCTGCATATATCAGCCACCTTTATACATTAAGCATTGGTTTAACTATAGTCAGTGCTACTTGGTTTATGAGCGCACTATTAGAGCTACCTGAGTATTGGCGCAAATTAAGTTATGCATTAAAAATTATCGCGTTATGTGTACTGACTTTGTGCTTACAAAAAATAGCTTTAGATTTACCCGCTATTACTAATATCACCACAATCGTTACTGGCTATTTGTCACTACTGATTGTGATGACCATTTTTATACTCTCAGCTGTGCAAGCTAAACAAGGCGTTAACGAAGCCAGCTTGGTATTTATTGCCTTAAGCTGTGTATTTATCAGCATGATATTTAGAGTGTTACTAACCGAATACAGTCCTTTTATACAGCGTTATGGGTTTGTGATTGCTTTTACGATTGAATCTCTGCTTCTTGCTATTGCAGTTGGTAGGCGAATTCAACGGCTCAGTTATGCTAAAAAACAGGCTGAACAGCACGCTAATTACGATCATCTTTGTCATATTTATAACCGCCGAGGCTGGAGTTTAAAAGCCAATGAGTTATTAAAAAAACACGCTCAACGTGGTGGCGTATTGTGTTTTTTATATATCGATTTAGACCGATTTAAAGCAATAAATGATACCTACGGCCATGATGTTGGCGATAAAGTACTTTGCACGGTGGCAGAGTCAATTAGTCAGCATATGCGCAGTGAAGACGCAGTTGGCCGCTTAGGCGGAGATGAGTTTGTGGCTATGGCATTATTTACCAGCAAAGATAAAATTAACCAGCGAGTTGCGACCCTTGAACAAAAATTAAATGCGCTTAGCTTAGAACACCAAGGCAACACCATCGCTATTTACGCAAGCGTAGGGCAAATAAACTATAGCGAAGCGCCTAAAAATTTAGATGAGGTTTTAAAAGCCGGTGATGAAGCAATGTATCAAAAAAAGTCATTACGAAAAGCGCAGGCTAAGCAAACCTACACTAGAGAAAACGCCTAAAGTAATCGTTTAGGCGCATAATCATTACTCGCCTTTTTTGAATAAGACTTCTGGGTTTACCATGGTTTTCATTTCTAAAACGTTACCATTTGGATCTTCAATAAAAAACGTTTCTTGCTCAAATTCATCACCTACAAAACGGCGGTAAGGCTTATCTAAATATTCGAGACCAGCAGCCGCAATCCGAGTTTTTAACGCCTGAAATTCATCTTCAGATAAGTGAATACCAAAATGCGGTACAGCTACTGCGCCCATATCAACATCATGACGCACTGTTGGTAAGCGCTCTGTGCTTTGATGAAGCGTTAACTCGTTACCCCAAAAATCAATGTCTACCCATCGCCCAGCTTCACTATTACCCGTTTTACAACCAAGCACGTCACAATAAAACGCTTTCGCTTTTTCAAGATCACCAGCTGGAATAGCCAAATGCAAACAGTTAGACATAAATTACCTTAGGTTATAACTTTTAATATATGAAATATGCTGCATTATACATAATTTGTAATTTATAGAACATTAACGGCATTATTTTTAGTCATTCATTGCGTACATTTAATTTAAAGCCACGGTTATTTGCTCTTTTGGAAGCCATATATCGCTTTTAGTCTTAAATCGTCGATTTTAACTATTAAAGCTAAAACTGAACCTTTATGATGTGCGCCTTATGACTAAATTCATACTTTTAAAATTCATCACCTTTTTTATCGGCTGCTTGTCGTGCTTTATAATGCATACCACATTGGCATTACCTATTGTTGTGTCTGCTGCTTTAACAGGCCTTATCGGCTCATTTATTCCGTTTCCTGCACGTTATCAAAACCACCCTTATGCCTCCATTTATGCAGGTAGTTTTGCCGGTATGTGTTCCACCAGCTTAATTAGCAACTATTGGGAAATCGCTATTATTTCTGCCATTGGCGCTGTTTTATATACACTAACACTTAATGTATTTGCAGGATTTGGCGGACGATTAGGCAGTATTGCATTTGCCAGTGTAGCCCTGTTTGTTTTAGCTAAAGGATTGCTGATATGACTATTACATACCCAGTATTAGCCTTGGCTGGTGCTTTTTTTACCTTTTATTTAGCAAAGCATAACCGCTTTGATGCCATAAGAGCCTCCGCTGCACTCTCAATTATTGCCTATTTGATTTTTGCACAGCTGAGCCTCAACGCAGAACTCTATAGTATCGTTTTTTTTGGCGGCACCTTTATTGGCATGAGCGCCCCTCACCGCTTTGGTGTTTATACGCTTGCCAGTTCAGCAATTATATTTTCATTGTTTTTTGCCTATTTGGTTCCCATTCTTGATGGCTTTGGTGGCGCTTTGGGAATTAGTGCATTTTTATCAGTGTGTATTTGCCACCTTTTTATTTTACTGGGTGCGCCTCGCAGTAAAAAAACTAAAATTTAAGACTTACTTGAATAAAAGTTCAATTAAATCTTACACCTATTAAATCGTACAAAAATAATGCTCCTTTTTTTGATCAATACAGAGTTTGGCTACGTAGAGTTCACAAAGCTGTAACACTGTAACATTCAATTAAAGGAAAAATTATGAATAAAGTATTTAAGCTCGGTGCTATCATACTTCCCTTGTTACTCATTCAAGGTTGTAGTAGCGACGACGATAACAACGCCCCTGTCACTGTAGATCCACAACCAGCAGTTTCTGTTTTTGATGCCGCACAGGACTCTGGAGAATTCACTACCCTTGTTGCAGCTTTAGAAGCAACAGGTCTAGATGAAACACTAGACGACTTAACTAACAGCTATACCGTTTTTGCTCCTACTGATGATGCATTTGCGTTATTAGGTGAAGAAACTATCAATAATTTATTAGCTGATCCTGATACTTTAAGCTCAATTTTAACTTACCATGTGATCTCTGGCAGAGTAGATGCGCAAGCAGCAATTGGTTTAGCTGGGTCAACCGTTGAAACGGTAAACGGACAAAGTATTGCACTGTCTTTAAATGGTGAAAGCTTATTAGTTAATACCAGCACGGTAACAATGACCGACATTAAAACCGACAACGGTATTATTCATGTTATTGACGCAGTACTTACACCAAAAACGGTTTCAGAAACACCACCAACCAACAATATTGTTGAAACAGCTCAACAAGCAGGCAACTTTAGTACTTTGCTTGCCGCACTTGACGCTGCAGGCTTAACATCGGCACTGGCGGATACGTCGAAAGAGTTTACCGTTTTTGCGCCTACCGACGCTGCATTTGAAGCAATTGGTAGTGGTTTTTTAAATACACTGCTGGCAAACCCTACCGTTTTAGCGGATGTTTTAAAGCAGCATGTACTTGTTGGGTCAGTTGATTCAGTCACTGCAATGTCTTTAAACGGCCAGTCAGCTGAAACGCTATTAGGCAATACACTTCCAATTGCGATAAACGCAGATACAAATATGTTGTCGTTTGGCGGTGCAAACATCATTGTTAAAGATATTATGACTTCTAACGGTGTTATCCATGTAATCGATTCGGTTATTATTTCTGATGTAACCTTACCGCAAAGCGCAGGAACAATTGCTGATATAGCCAGTGCAAATGGTAACTTTACCACACTTCTTGCTGCGCTAACGGCAACAGGCTTAGATACGTTAGTTGCTGATCCAGATAACACTTTTAGTGTATTTGCTCCTACGGATGATGCATTTGCAGCGCTCGGTCAGGATACAATTAATGCGCTGTTAGCTGATACAGATACACTTCGTGATATCTTGCTTTACCATGTATTCCCTGACGCCACTGTTTTATCTGATGACGCTGTAGCCATTGCTAATAGCAATAGTAACAAAGTAGAAATGGCCAATGGCGACATGGCTGCTATTTCTTATGTAAATAGCTCGCTATTTATCAATGATTCGGCAATCACAGAGGCAAATGTAACCGCTAGCAACGGCGTTATTCATGTATTAAATAAAGTGATTATGCCACCGGCTGAAGTCGGCACACCAACTAAAACTATTGCAACAGTTGCCACAGAAACGCCTGCATTATCTACATTAGTAACAGCACTGCAAGCAGCAGGGTTAGTTGATACGTTTAACGATACCACTCAATCATTTACTGTATTTGCACCAACAAATGCGGCATTTAGTAAAATCCCTTCCGCTGATTTAGATGCCTTATTGGCTGACACCGCTGCACTAACAGATGTTTTGACTCAACATGTATTAGGCGCTCAAGTTGAAAGTACCGATGCATTTGCAGCCAATGGTAAAATGGTCACTACACTTGCTGATAATATGCTAAGCGTAAACGTGGTAGATTTTACCAGTACTGAAAATACAGCAACAGACAGCGTAGCTTATGATGCAACAAATAATCGTTTAGTAACGGGTATGGCCGATGCAATGCCTGGTAAAACCGTGTATGTATTTGATAACGACTTAGGTGAGGCAATGAGCGTATGTGAAGCAGCTTGTGCAACAACGTGGCCACCCGTGTTAGGCACTGCGGCATCGATTGAAAATATTCCGGGTTTATCATTGATTGCTCGCTCAGATGACAGCATGCAAGTAGCTTACCTTGGCCGCCCTTTATATACCTTCTCAGGTGATACGGCAGTTGGTCAGAATAATGGTCAAGCTGTGAACGATATTTGGTGGCAAGTAAGCTTACCGGCTACATCACTACAAGTAGCTGGCAGCAATGTAACAACCACTGATATTTACACTAGTAATGGCGTTGTACACTTAATTGATACAGTGATCACAACGGCCAAATAACTAAATTTTACTGTGAGATAAGCCAGGAGTGATGCTATTTGCTCCTGGCTTTTTTTATATAAAAATGGGCTTACTTATTACTACTTTGAGAGCTTGTTGGGTAGCCAAACAACACGTTTAACTTGGCTTTTAACCCTTTAGCTTGGTAAGTACTTTTAAATAAATACTGCCACTGATGAAAGGTGATTTTGATTGGGTTATTACTGTTTAATTGACCAATAATGCCGTATTTACAGGGCTTGTTTTCATCCTCTTCTACATAAGTGCCAAATAATTTATCCCAAATAATTAAAACGCCAGCGAAGTTTTTATCTAAGTAGCCATTATTTATAGCGTGGTGCACCCGATGATGCGATGGGGTATTAAATAATGCTTCAAACCAACCGAACTTTTTTACCACTTGCGTGTGTACAAAAAATTGATAAGCCAAATTAAGTGCCACCACCGCAAACACAATCACAGGCTCAAAGCCTATTAATATCATCGGCAACCAAAATAGCCACATTCCCGCCAGCGGATACATTAAACTTTGCCTAAATGCCGTGGTAAAGTTCATTTTAGTAGAACTATGATGCACTACATGAGCGGCCCATAACCAATGAATATGATGTGATGCACGATGAAACCAATAGTATAAAAAGTCTTGCAGTAAAAAAGCGCCTAATACAGTAAATAGCGTCAATTCAATATCAAATAGCCGAAACTGATACAACCAATAAAAAAACGGCATTAATAATAATAACGCAATGGCATCAGCGCCTTGATGTAATAAAGCAAGTAACGCGTTGGCTAAGCTGTCTTTTATATCGTAGTAACGTCTAAATTTTATAAACTCAACCCCTACAAACAGCAAAAAAATAGGGCTCAGTGCCAATAAAATAATTTCAATGCTCATGACGTTTCTCCTGAAAATAGCTGGCTATTTTTTTAAGTGCTTGGCTAACATCTTTTTTTATAAAAAAAGCCAGTATAAAGTCGGGTAACCACAAAGGCGCAATACAACGAATATGGTAGCTGATCTCGGTGAGTGATGGCTGAGTATTATTAGCTTTTAAGTAAATATCACCACGGTGCTGTGCAACGGGTTTATCCCCTAAAATGCGGTAACAAATGTGGCTATTATCGGCCGTTATTATTTGCTCCTTAAATGTTGTACCTTGCATTTTTATTTGTCTAATGGTGCCTTTTCCACCACTTATTTCACCAAAGTCTTGCGGTGTTAACACTTCAAACTGCGCATTAAAAAAGCGCCCCAAATCAGCATGCGCTAATAATAAGGTGCGTAATTGTTCAGGCGTTGCTGCCACACTATGTTTAACGTTTATCTCAATCATTGTGTGCCCCATATTATTTTTATAGATCTCTAGCATATAAAAATATTGCATGGCAAACTTGCGATTAGATGACTATTTTTTAGCTTTAGGCGACAAATGAAAACCTTAGCCGATCATTACTTTTCTAGCTGTTTGGATTATCTTCAAAGCAAAGGATTAGATAGCAAAGAGATACTAACGGCCATTGAATTTGATGAATATACAAATAAGCAAACACAACAATTAGCACCACGTATTAGCTTAAAAAGCTATAATGCGCTGCTTAGTTATGCACAGCAAACGCTAGATGACTCCTTATTCGGGTTTGAATTAGGAAAACAAATACGTACCGCTGATTTTGGTGTACTTGGGTATTTAATTGAATCGAGTACTAATCTAGCCAGTGCCATTACTGCACTACTGAGTTACGACAGCCTAGTGGCTAACATAGGGCGTGCTGAGTTTGAACAGCAACAAACACTTTGCAAGGTAACTTGGTTAGCAGACCCACAGTGCAGCCCACAGGCCGTATTACGAAATATGACCGCGTGGGTAAGTGTTATACGCCAACTGCTTAATCCTCAGCTTTCGCCTAGTTGCGTTTATTTTACAGCACATTTTTCAGACAGTGAGTTACAACAATTAGCGCAATGGTTTAATTGCCCAGTAAAAGCTGGCTCTAACTTTAATCAAGTAGAGTTTCCAAGTAGTTACTTAACCCTTCCTTTTAAAACCGATAACTCCCAGATTAACGCTGTGCTAAAGCAAATGTCAGAGCAACAGCTATCCCAGTTTAAAAGTCAGCAATTATTAACAGAAAAAATTAATCATATTTTAATGGCTAAATATGATTTGCAGGACTGTTCACTGATCAGAACGGCTAGTGCTTTAAATATGACCCCGCGCACAGTGCAACGTCATCTAAAGCAAGAAAACACCAATTTTGCCGCTCTTCTTGAGCAAGAGCAAAAACGCCGTTTGTTAACATATATTCCTCATTATTCGCTAAGCAGTATTGCAACTATGTTGGGGTTTAATGATCAAAGCTCTTTTAATCGCGCCTTTAAGCGCTGGTATCAATGCTCACCTCGTCAATTTATAAAAAACAATAATTAAACAATTTGATTACCTAAAACACACATTTAACGTGTACCTTTTTATTGATTTTATTTACACTAGCCTCATGTATTGCTTTAAAGACAATTATTTATGCGTTTGCGTATGATGTTAACTGTTTTTGTATTGGTTTTTTATAGTGCGGTCTGTCACGCAAATCCGGTTACCTTCATCGCTGAAGATTTGCCCCCTTATCATTTTAAAAACCCTCAAGGTGAAGCGCAGGGTGCCTTAGTAGATATCGCTAAAGCAGTATTAAAAGGCACGGCTTTAACAGCAACGTTTGAAATAATGCCGATGGCGCGTATGTTTCAACAACAACAAGCCAATCCTAATGCCATCATGCTGTCACTGTTAAAAACGCCAAACAGAAACAGCCAGTTTAAGTGGCTGGGAAAAGTGTATTTTGCAGATGCATACCTAGTAAGTTTACGCAGTCATAACGATGAAGTGATTCACTTAAACTTTGCCAAAGAATACAAAGTAGCCACTATTCGCGGTTATTCTGCACAAGCTTATTTAGAAGCTCAAGGCTTTACTGAAAGTGAGAATTTAGTCTTAGTCAGTTACTACCAGCAGCTATGGAGAATGCTGTATAAAAATCGTATCGATTTTGTGGTGACTAACACCCTCACCCTTGAAAACGAGTTAAAGCGAGCAGGGCTCGACCCAAACTTAATTACTAAGCGTATACATTTAGATGAGCTACCTTCTTCTCTTCACTTTGCAGCAAGTAAGCAGCTTAACCCGCAAACAGCGAAAATTATTACTGATAGATTAAACGCGATAAAAGAAAGCGGTGAATACCAACAAATTTTAAATAAATGGCAACTCCCTATTCCAACGCGCCTTTAGTATTGAGTAGGTAAAACGCCTTGCGTTAAGTAATTTTTCAATGAAGTAAATAAAGGTGAAGGTAAGTTATTAATATCGCACCAACGCCACTGTAAACATTTGTTAGGCTCTTTATTCACAGGCTCGCCACCTTCATACTTTGCCTGCATATATAAGGTAATATAGTGCTTGTTCTCAGCGCTAAAAATATCGTTGGTAAAATCGAGTTTACGAATATTAGTAACAGTAAGCCCTGTCTCTTCAGCGACTTCGCGCACTGCACATTGCTCAACCGTTTCACCAAATTCTAAATGCCCCCCAGGGGTTGCCCAGGTATTTGCACCATGTGCGCCTATTCGCTCACCGAGTAAAATTTTATTATCATGCATTACTATCACTGCAACGCCTACTCTGACAACTTGACTCATTATTACCACATTAAATAGTTCATCATTTTTATATGTTACCTCATTTAAATCATCAAACTAGTCGTTAGTTCGTTATAAACCATAGCGTTAGCTAAAAACCACACAATCCGTTTATTATTTAACCGACCATAGTCGAATATCACTCCTGATAAAAAGCGCTTAGTTTTAAATAAAGTTATATTAAATTTTGCTCAGGAGCCTTTATGTCAGGTGAATACAAACAACACTACAATGAGTTTAAACAAAACCCGGCAGCGTTTTGGTTATCGCAAAGTAAACGCCTACCTTGGTACCAGGCTCCCGAAACAGCTTACACACAAGATGAAAACGGTTTATATCACTGGTTTGCCGACGGCCAACTTAATAGCTGCTTTTTAGCGGTAGATCAGCATGTTATTGCCGGCCATGGTGATGAAACAGCGTTAATTTATGACTCACCCGTAACCAATACCGCGCGCAGCTACAGCTACTTTGAACTACAACAAGAGGTCGCTAAATTCGCAGGAGTAATGCAGTCTTTAGGCGTAACAAAAGGCGACCGCGTGGTTATTTATATGCCCATGATCCCCGAGGCCGTAATTGGTATGTTAGCCTGCGCCCGCATCGGCGCTATTCATTCGGTCGTATTTGGCGGGTTTGCAGCGCATGAGCTTGCCGTAAGAATTGATGACGCCAAGCCTAAGTTAGTACTCAGTGCTTCTTGCGGTGTGGAAGTGAATACCGTAATTGAATACAAAGAGTTACTTGATAACGCGCTCGAATCAGCCTCGTATAAAGTAGAAAATTGTATAATTTATCAGCGTGAGCAAGTAACTGCACCACTTATGCCTGAGCGTGATATTGACTGGGCTGTTGCAATGCAAACAGCTACTGGCGTTGATCCCGTTCCGGTAAGTGGCGATCACCCGCTTTATATTTTATACACGTCAGGCACAACGGGTACTCCCAAGGGGGTTGTTCGTGAAAATGGCGGCCATGCCGTGGCCATGCATTACAGCATGGAAACCGTATACGGAATGAAACCCGGTGACGTGTTTTGGGCCGCTTCGGATATTGGTTGGGTTGTAGGCCATTCGTACATAGTGTATGCACCGCTTATGTACCGCTGCGCCACTATTTTATTTGAAGGTAAACCAGTTAGAACCCCAGATGCCAGTGCATTTTGGCGAGTGGTTGAACAGTATAAAGTAACGGCTTTATTTAGCGCACCAACGGCCTTTAGAGCGATAAAAAAAGAAGATCCCAATGCCGATGGGTTTAAACAATACGATACTTCAAGTCTGAAACGCTTGTTTTTAGCAGGCGAGCGCTTAGATCCCCCCACCTACGATTGGCTCAAAGAAAAAACAGGCCTACCTGTGCTTGATCATTGGTGGCAAACAGAAACTGGTTGGGCGATAGCCTGTAATCCTGTCGGCATTGAGCACCTACCTACAAAAGCAGGCAGTTCAACGGTTGCGACTCCTGGGTTTGACGTACGTATTTTAGATATGAATGGTGACGAATGCGCCCCCAATGAACAAGGTGCAGTCGTTATTAAACTGCCTTTACCGCCAGGATGTTTACCCACTATTTGGCAAAATACCGAACGCTTTAAAGCCGGTTATTTAAGTGAATATGAAGGCTATTATCTTTCTGGCGACGGCGGTTATATTGATGATGATGGCTACCTATTTATTATGGGCCGCACCGATGATGTGATTAATGTCGCGGGGCATCGTTTATCAACCGGTGAAATGGAAGAAATTGTAGCCGCTCATCCCGCGGTTGCTGAATGTGCCGTATTTGGTGTTAATGATGCGCTCAAGGGTCAAAACCCCATGGCCATGGTGGTATTAAAAAATGATTTTCATGGCTCGCATAAAGAAGTAGAGCAGCAATTGGTGCGAACCGTGCGTAATCAAATCGGCGCTATTGCGTGTCTTAAAAATATTATGTGTGTAGAGCGCTTACCAAAAACACGCTCAGGTAAAATTTTACGCAAAAACTTACGTCAACTTATTGATGGTGAAGAACTACAAATTCCATCAACCATTGACGATCCGAGTATTTTTGAGGAGTTAACTCTGCAACTTGCTGAAAATAAAATATAAATATTATTTTTAAAACGTCTATTTAAGCGCGGCTTAAATAGACTTTTCTCGCCCCATCTGCTTAACTAGATTTCATTAAATAGATGAAACTCACGCAAATAAATCTCTTGGGAATATAAATGACTGAAATACGATCGCAGCTGCGAGAATTTTTACTGCAATGGTTTAGTCTTTATTTTCCTGGGAGTGCGCATTTATGGTACAACATATTAGTACTGTGCTGGGTTGGCTTATTTGCGCTCATATTGCACCTCATCTTAAGGTCAGTTTCAAAACGACTACTTAAAGGCCGCTTTAGTGATAAAGTTGTTCAAACCGATACCCACACGCCTGCCGACTTAGCGCTTAAATTAACACGTAATATTTCCTTTGTTTTACAAGGTGCTGTGGTTGTTATACAAGCTAGGCTCTGGGTTCCAGAAGGAACGGCTTTTTTACATATCATTGAGATGTTTACTGATCAGTGGATCATTTTATTTGCACTGCTCTCGCTGTTTTCTATGCTCAATATTTTTCAAGCTATATCTGACAGGCAACCCATTGCAGCTCACTTTCCATTACGTGGTTTTTTACAAACAATTAAACTGATCGCCAGCGTATTAACCGGTATTTTAGCGATTTCATTATTAATGAATAAATCCCCGTTAATATTACTCAGTGGTTTAGGTGCGCTATCGGCTGTACTGCTACTGGTGTTTAAAGACGCTATTTTAGGGCTGGTGGCCGGTATTCAGCTTTCAGCAAACAATATGCTTGCGGTTGGTGATTGGTTAGAAATGCCCAAATACGGCGCAGATGGCGATGTGATTGATATAGCCTTGACCACAGTTAAAGTAAGAAATTGGGACAAAACCATTACCACTATTCCAACCTATGCGCTAATTTCTGACTCATTTAAAAACTGGCGCGGTATGTCAGAATCCGGTGGGCGGCGCATAAAACGGAGTATCCATATAGAAATGAGCAGTGTGCGCTTTTTAGATGAGCAAGAAATCACCGCGCTGAAAAAAGCAGATTTATTAAGTCACTACCTCGAAATTACCCTACCGGTTATCAACGAGCAAAATACCACGAAAAAAATAGATATGAGCTGTACGTTAAATGGTCGTCGGCTCACTAATGTTGGCACATTTCGTCATTATTTAGTCGCGTTATTAAAACATCACCCACATATTCATCAGGGAATGACACTGATGGTAAGGCAGCTAGAGCCAACTAAAAATGGCTTACCCATTGAGATTTATGCATTTACCAATACAACTAATTGGGGTGAGTATGAAAATATTCAGTCAGATATATTTGACCATATATTAGCGATATTACCCGCCTTTTCGTTACGTGCCCATGAGGCACCAACAGGGAACGATATTCGTCAACTAATTAAATAGTACTAAATCCGTTTTAATTGCGCTATTAACCACTGGTGAATATCGCTGTTATTTGAACGTGGATGCCACGCTGCAATCACCTTAAATGGCGGTGGTAATAATTCAACTTCAAGCTGTTTCACTTTGGCGTTTGGCAGTAAACGCGATGGGTAAAAAGCAATTAAGTCAGTACTGCAAAGCAAATCGGGGACAAATGAAAAGCCAGGCACTGACATAACAATATTGCGCGCATAACCCTTATCAGCAAACCATTGGTCGTGAGAGCCTCGTAAGTTAGCACGTGACGCTGAAACCACTAATTGAGGGTGTGCGGCCACTTCAGCAAGGCTCAACGTCGATGAAGAAAACACCGTGTTTTTCCCCGCAATACAAATATGTTGTTCTTCAAATAATGTGTCATAGATTAAGTTTGCAGGGATAAATTCAGGAAAACTAATTAATAAATCCAGCTCTCCTGCACTTATTAATTGATTAACATTATCAGAGGCAAAGTCACGAATAATCAGCTTTAATCCTGGCGCTTCGCGTCTTGTTATTTCTAATAATTGTGGCAAAAGAGCTGCTATAGCGTAATCAGTCGCACTTATTGTAAATACGCCCTTGTAGCTACTTGGGATAAATTGTTTAGGTATTAATAACGCTTCTACCTGAGTTAATATTTGATTAATGGGCTTCTCTAGTGCAATTGCTTTAGGTGTTGCAACCATTGTATTGCCTTGGCGAATAAAAAGCCGATCGTCAAATAAGTCACGCAATTTTCGCAGCTGCTCACTAATAGCCTGCTGGGTTAAGCCCATTTTGCGGGCCACATCCGACACATTTTTTAGTTTAAGTAATGCACTCAATATTCGTAATTGTTTTATATCAAGCCGAGATATACCATTCATAATTGTATCTTAAACAAAAAAGCATTGTTTCAAATTGTACCTTTTAATCCCTATGCTCACCAGCATTGTAATTGGCACTAAACAGCATTATTAATTTAAAAGGTATTAAAATGAGTCAACCAAGTAAAAATATCGACAGTCTATTTTCATCAATCAATTTAGGCCCATACACACTTAAAAACCGTATTGTAATGCCGCCACTTACCCGCTCACGCAGCACAGTTCCTGGCAATATCCCCAACGAGGTGATGGCCACATATTATGCACAGCGTGCTAGTGCTGGTTTTATGGTTACCGAAGGCACTCAAATTGAACCAAGAGGACAAGGGTATGCCTGGACACCAGGCATTCATTCTAATCAACAAATAGCTGGTTGGAAAAAAGTAACTGGTGCAGTACATGCAGAAGGTGGAATTATTTTTGCCCAGCTTTGGCACGTTGGCCGCGTTTCACATACCAGCTTACAGCCTAATGAAGCCAAACCTATTGCTCCCTCAGCTCTAACAGCTGATAGCGTTAAAGTCTTTATTGAAACAGGACCGGCTCAAGGCGCTTTAGCCGATCCAAGTGAACCACAAGCTTTAACAACCGATGAAGTAAAAGAGCTTGTTGGCATGTATGCACAAGCTGCCCGTAATGCGCTAGAAGCGGGGTTTGATGGTGTAGAACTGCATTGTGCTAATGGGTATTTAGTAAATCAGTTTATTTCTGAGCACACCAATAAACGAGATGATGAATACGGCGGCTCTCTTACTAATCGCCTGCGCTTTTTAAAAGAAATTGTCGCGGCAGTAAGTGACGTAGTAGGCCCTGAGCGCTTAGGGGTTAGATTTGCGCCCTTATTTAGCAGTACTGATGAAACCCGTGTTTATTTAGGGTTAGTAGAATCAGACCCACACCATACCTACATTGAAGCGATTAAAGTACTTGAACAAGCCGGTATTGCCTACCTTTCAATTGCAGAAGCTGATTGGGACAATGCCCCTGATTTACCAGAGCAATTTTATCAAGCAGCTAGAGCTGAATTTTCTGGGCGTATTATTTACGCTGGTAAGTACACTGTTGAAAAAGCGGTGGCGATGTTAGCTAAAGGCTACGGTGATTTATTTGCTTTTGGTCGCCCTTTTATTGCAAACCCTGATTTACCAGCGCGCATAAAAAATCAATGGCCATTAAATGAAGCCGATGCAGCCACTATGTATGGCGGGACTGAGCAAGGTTACAGTGACTACCCTTACTACAAAAACGATTAATTAATAGGCCATGGATGGCCTATTCAATGTTTAAACGCTTTTTACATCGTCTCCCACCTTGTTGTATTTAATCTACTCACTATTTTTACATTTACTAAAATGTCATACATTTGGTTAAAAAATGTCGATAAAAAGCATTAAAGTTAGTTTTAAAGTATTGTTTTTAAATAGTTAACAAGCATTAAAGTAGTAATATTTTTTATATATCAATACAATAAGCTTTTATTTTTTTAGGCATCGGTCTTTGGAGCATGGGTTGTTAAAATTAGCAGGAGTTAAATCAACTTCTTTGAGTCTTTTAGCCGTGTGTGGATTATTTTTGTTATTAACTCAATTTCAAACCCAATGGCAAAGTAAGCTCTCTCTTATTAATAATCTTGTTTATCCATTACTGATTATTACCGCTATATTTGCCACTCAGTTTAATCGAAGTCGAGTCGCTATTTTGTGCGCATTTTGGTTACTTTATTTATGTTCACTTGAGTATGCTTTGCCCTGGTCAAGTTGGCTTAAAGCGCAATCTGATTGGGTTTTACTATGCGCTGCAAGTTTATTAATGTTGTTAGCCGTGATTAAAGATCGCGCACTTTTATCAATACACACTGCGACCCGAACCCTATTAATTATTCTATGTGGCGGCGCAGCGTTTGCGTGGCTGGCACTGAGTCTGCATTTACAAGGGCTATCATTACAACCTTCTGTTTATACTCAACTGCTTCCTTATTTACCCATAGCTTTACCACTGTCGCTCATTGGCAGCTTACTCATTTGGCAAAGCGTAAGAACACATAACCTGACGCAAACGGCGTTACTCATCACTTTTATTGTGTGGTGCCTTAACCAACAACATGTTATTGATTTTCCTTGGTCTGTCATTGCTGTACTTATGGCTTCTCTGTATTTATTAGCGGTGAGTACCGACTCTTATTATTTAGCTTACAGAGACGATTTAACGAGCTTACCAACGCGCCGCGCACTTAAATCAGCTTGCTCTATCATTAGGGCGAAAATACACTGTTGCTATGCTCGATATTGACCACTTTAAAAAATTCAACGACACCTATGGCCATGATATTGGCGACCAAGTACTTAAGCTAGTGGCAGCAAAAATGAGTGGCGTTAAAGGGGGTGGCAAGATTTACCGTTATGGCGGAGAGGAATTTACCGTTGTATTTCCAAGAAAAACAGCTGAGCAGTCAATTCCTGAACTAGAAACACTGCGTCAAAATATTGCAACCTACGACATGGTGATCAGAAACCCAAAACGCACAGATAAAAAATCTCGCAAAGGTAAACAGCCAAGCGACAATAAAACGGTGAACGTGACTGTTTCTATTGGCGTAGCACAAAGAACAGCAAAACAAAGCTTTGACGAGGCTTTAAAAAATGCTGATTTAGCGCTTTATAGAGCTAAAAAGAAAGGCAGAAATAACGTAAGTGAATAATGCTTTTATAACGTGGCACGCTAACGTTTAGTTATAGCGTGCCCAAAGGCAACTAATTTTATCTGCAAACTATTGCTTTTCAATCACCGCTTTTAAATTATTTAACGCGGAGACCGAAAAGCCACGGTCGTAAAAGTAAATAATTTTGCCACTCTCATCAAGCAGTATTACGCGGCTGTTGTTTGGGTTTTCGTTACCAGTAAATGCTTGAACTTTATCGCCATCTTTGTAAATTGTGATCACCCCACCCCACAACTCTTTTGGGATCCCTTTGCGCATACCGCTATCGATTAAGGTACTAAACATACGAGGAACCATCCCCTGAATAGTGGGCAACTCATAAGCGGTCACATCCACTGCGCTCATATCTAAACCAATAAGCCAACGATCAATATCAAACTGGCTATCTTGTTTATAACCAATTAACAGCAACGTATTGGGGTTGTTAAAGTCCTCAGGAATGGTGAATGACTTTTGCTCTAAGCTTTCTCCCGTCACAGTAGGAAATTGCTTACCAAGTAGTGCTTGGTTTGGGTATTGGGTTGAACACCCACTAACCACTAAAACCATCACCAGTGCCATTATTGCCTTTAACATACCTCTACTCCCTCTTTTAAATAAAAACTAAAGTGAACAAATTAATTTATTGCTACGTGTTAGGGTTACGATTTTATTTGTAGTTAAGATCTTACTTTCATCTAGGGGCTGTTGATCTTTGTAGTACATATATCAATCAGCCCACATTGGTAGCCACATCATAGTAAATGCTAAAGCGAGCATTGAATGATAATTTCGTTCAAGCTTTTCATACCGCGTGGCTATCCCTCTATATTGCTTAATACGGCCAAATGCATTCTCAACCAAGTGCCGATATTTATACATGCACCAGTCAATATCTTCATTGCCTACTAAACTGTTGCCCTTACGTGGAATAACGGGTGTAGCGTTATTATCACGAACAAACGCTCTCAGTTTTTCACTGTCGTAGCCTTTATCTGCGACAACCATATTACTTGTTGGGCAATTAGCTACGAGTGACTCTGCATGGACGATATCATGCGTATTTCCACAGGATAATTCATAATAAACAGGCAACCCTCCGCTATCGACTGCAAGATGAATTTTCGTAGAATTTCCACCTCGGCTCTTTCCAATTGATTCATTGTCAGCAGTTCTTGCACCGCAACTATGTTGATGAGCCCTGACAATACTGCCATCAATGAAGACCCAATCCATGTCCGCATCACGAGATAATGCGCGAAACAGTTCATTCAAAATCCCTTTTTTGGACCATAAATTAAACCGTCTGTAGATAGCACTCCAACGGCCAAAATCAGAAGGTAAATCTCGCCATGGAATACCTGTGCGCATCTTATACAGTATGCCTTCGAGCGTTTTTCTATGGTCGGGCTTATTATAAATTCGACCACTTAAGTACATTACTTTTGATAAGACATTCCATGTCCCGTCTGTTAGCATTAATCTTGGCATGTAGGTTCGGTGTAAAGTTTTCTGGCGAATTCAATTATACCTTATCTTCATGCTGTTTGTTTTTCATACCACAAAGATCAACACGCCCTA
>NZ_AUTH01000033.1:0-40233 GCF_000497975.1 Pseudoalteromonas sp. TB41
GACGAATTGCTTATTTTTTAAGTTAACTAGTTACTTTATTTTACATTTAGCAAGGGATAAACCTTAAACAGCTAATATATTTAAGGTTGTTTTTGCCATTTCATTTTATTATTGGTATCGCGTGAAGTGATAATGGTTTCATCACTACTTTGAATACCGCCAAGCTTGGCGAGCCGGTCATAAAGAACAACATTACAGGTTGCTGCTAAATTCATACACCCTATGGTTGGAATATAAACAACTTCATCGCACCATTTTAAAACGTCTTTTGGCACTGAACCATCCTCTGGGCCGAACACATAAAATGCGTTCTCAGGGTGGGTAAACTCAGGCAAGGGAGTGGCCCCTTCTATTAGCTCTATCACCACCACTTTAGCGCCTTGTGGTTTACTTGATGCTAAATTATCGGTAGCGGTTAATGGAATACGTTGCACTACATTTTTAGTATCGGTATGAAATTTCTGTGCGTTTAAATAACGGTTGCCAGTAAAAAAAACCTGCTGTGCGTCATAACAACCTGCGGCGCGTAATACGCCCCCCACGTTGGTCGGGCTTTTAGGATTAATTAAGCCAATACTTGCTTGTAATTTACTCATTAATTGCAATCCTTGGTTGGCCACTCGGCTATATACAAATCAAAATCTTCTAGCTTTACGTCACAGTCTTTTACGGTTTTATCTTTAACAGAAATGTTTAGCTCGTGCATTTTAGTTTTATCGCCGTTATTAAGTAACGGATGCCACGTTGCTAATCCACGTCCTTCGTGAAGTCGGCGATAACTGCAGCTTTGCGGCATAAAGAAAATGTCTTTGAGGTTTTCTTTGGTAAGCTTAACGCAAGAAGGCACTAAGGTTTGGCGGTTTTCGTATTCACTACAGCCACAGGTTGCGTTATCAAGGTATTGGCAAACAATATTGGTAAATATAAGTTGCTCACCTTCTCTTAGCTGATCAGTGGCGGTAAAGTCATCTTCGTCTTCGCTGTCAATAAAGGTGTTTAAACAACACTTTCCGCATCCGTCACAAATGGCTTCCCATTCTTGCTGGTTCATTTCATTGAGACTTTTGCTAAGCCAAAATTGGGTTTTTGCTAATTGTTGATCAAACATGGTGTTCTCGCGCCTTTTAAGAGCGCGCATTCTAACGTATTGCAGCAAAGCGCGCAAAGCCAATCCCTGTTCAAATAATGACTTTGCGCGATTATGTTACTGCTGAGATTTAACCCAACGTTTAATTTTTTGCTCTAAGATAGGCATAGGCAATGCGCCATCTATTAATATTTGCGTATGAAAGGCTTTAATATCAAATTGCTCGCCTAACTGCTGGTGGGCGTAATCTCTAAGCTCTTTAATTTTAAACTCACCCAATTTGTACGATAATGCTTGCCCAGGCCATGCAATATAACGTTCCACTTCAGCAATTACATCGCTTTTTGCCATTGAAGAGTTAGCTAACATGTAGTCAATGCCTTGTTGACGTGTCCACCCTTTGGCATGAAAGCCTGTATCAAGCACTAAACGCATAGCTCTTAGCTGCTCATCGTTAAGACGCCCATACCACATATACGGGTCGGTAAATAAGCCAAGCTCTTTGCCAAGACTCTCCGCGTATAATGCCCAGCCCTCAGCAAACACCGTGTAGCCGCCAAATTTACGAAAATCGGGCAGGCTTTCTACTTCTTGTTGCAGTGCAATTTGAAAGTGATGACCTGGTGCTGCTTCATGAATAGATAGCGTTTCAAGTAAAAATTTAGGCTGCGCTTTTAAGTTGTAAGCATTAATGTAAAAGATACCCGGACGAGAACCATCTGGTGCAGGCCCTGCATAAGATGCCCCCGCTGCCGATTGCGCACGATACGCTTCTACTGCTTTAACAATGTAAGGGGCTTTAGGCTCAATATTAAATAATCGCGGTAAGCGCGCATCTATTTTTAGTTTAATATCTTCATAGGCGGCAATTAACTCATCAGCTGTTTTATAATAAAACTCATCTGAGTCACGTAAATGATCAAAAAACGATGCTAAATCACCTTTAAATCCCACGGTATTTTTAACCGTTTTCATTTCACTTAAAATTCGAGCCACTTCACTTAAGCCAATGTCATGAATTTCATCTGCTGATAAACTCAACGTGGTGTTTTTCTTGATTTGATATTCGTACCACGCTTTACCATTAGGTAAATCAGCATAACCAACAGAATCACGAGCATGAGGAATATAGTCGTTGAGTAAAAACTCACTCATACGCTGATAAGCGGGCACTAATTTATCTAAAATAAGCGTTTTATACTGCTCAGTGAGTTGCTGTTTTTGTGCATTAGAAAATGAGTCGGGCATGGCCTTTATTGGTGAATAAAATAATGAATCTTCTGCGTTAGTTACTACGTGCACTTTAAACTGAGGCAATAATTTTTTAGCCAATGGCATAGGCAATACCACGCCTTGTTTAACACCTTGCGCCATTGATTGTTCAACACTGGCTAACCATTTCACAAAACCATCAGCACGTTTAATAAATTGCTCATAGTCGGCAACAGTATTAAAGGGCTGTGCACTTTGCCCTGAACCAAATCCAGCAAAGGTATTATGTGCTCCCGACATTTGGTTAATCGGTAACAAATAATCTTTATATTGCATGCCCTCAAGCTTCAGGGCTAAATCTCGCGATAACACTTCAAAGTTAAGTAGCGCCTGCCCTGTTAATTGTGATTCATCGATTAGCGTTAAACGTTGTTGATATTTTTTATAAAAAGCAGTTTTTTTATCACGATTAGCCTGCGATATCACCGGCAAGAATTGATCATCGAATTCATGGCGACCGTTATAAGTGGCGCTTAAGGGATTAAAGGTTAATGACTCATCGTAGTACTGGGCAACGAGCACATCTAATTGCTGCTGTGCTGATAATTCGCTTATTACAGGCGCGACTGGCTGATTTGTGTTTAATTGTGAGCTGGTGCTCATACAACCACTTAAGGCAAACATAACGCTACTGGCAACCAGTGCTATTTTAATAACTTTCATAAAGATCCTTGTTAGTTTTTACCCGCCAATTATGCGGTTTTAAATGCCTTAAATAAAGCAATTACGGTGAGTGGGATTCGTCGCTAAATAATTTACTCAATACCTAATGATTGCTACATTCAGGTAAATTTAAATAATTAAATAATAAAAATGATCAAAATAAAAAAACATTTACTAACTACATCAATCGCATTACTGAGCTTAACCAGCGCAAGTACACTGGCAACCACCTATATATCGGCCAAAGCTTTGCTTGATGTAAAAACTGGAGATCTAAAAGCTAATCCGTTAATCGCGATTGACGAGGGTGTAATAAGCCAAATCCAATTTAATAAACAGCCAACGCTTACCAGTAATGATGAACTGATTAACCTACCTGAACTCACCGTAATGCCGGGGTTGATGGATATGCATGTGCATTTAACCAGCGATCCAACCGTTTCGCGCAGTGAACGTATAGGCCAATCAGTACCGCGTATGGCTATTAAAGCCAGTTACTTTGCTAAAAAAACATTAGAAGCCGGCTTTACCACAGTGCGTAACCTAGGTGCAGAAGGCTTTAGTGTTATTGCGGTTCGCGACGGCATTAATGCAGGTGATATTATTGGCCCTCGCATCTGGGCTGCAGGCCCTTCTTTGGGGATTACTGGCGGACACTGTGACAATAATCGTTTGCCTCCAGAAATGAAATATACCGCCTCGGGGGTTGCTGATGGCCCATGGGCTGTTCGCATTAAAGTACGTGAAAATATTAAATATGGCGCTAATGCAATTAAATTATGTGCAACTGGTGGGGTATTTTCTAAAGGCACAAAGGTGGGCATACAACAATACGCATTTGAAGAAATGAAAGCCATTGTGGATGAAGCGCACATGCGAGAATTACCTGTTGCGGCTCACGCACACGGCACTAACGGCATTAAAACAGCCATTAAAGCCGGTGTAGACAGCGTAGAGCATGCTAGCTTTTTAGACGATGAAGCGATTGAGCTTGCTATAAAGCACGGTACTTGGCTCTCTATGGATATTTACAATACTGAATATACACTGAGCTTTGGTGAGCAAAATGGGGTAGATGAAGAGAACCTAAATAAAGAACGCCTTGTTTCTAAAAAGCAAAGAGACAGCTTTAAACGCGCCGTTGAAGCTGGGGTTAACATGGTATTTGGTACAGATGCGGCTATTTATCCACATGGTGATAATGCGAAACAGTTCTCGCGAATGGTTGAATTTGGTATGAGTGAATTACAAGCTATTCAAGCCGCGACCATTAATAGTGCTAAATTACTAAAGGCAGATTCACAACTGGGGCAAATTAAAACTGGTTTTGCTGCTGATATTATAGCGGTGAGTGCTAACCCACTTAAAAATATTTCTACACTAGAGCGTATTCCTTTTGTAATGAAAGCCGGTGTCGTTTACAAGCAGTAAACCCAATACATCTTTATAAGGTTGAGCTTAGCTCAACCTTAACAATTTTTTAGCTAATGTAGCTAAACTGCCCATTTAATCATCAATACTTTATTTAAATTCTCTCTTGGTAAAGCCAACTAGCGACTGCAATACCCCGTTAATATTTTTAAATGTGATTGTTTTTAAATCACATTGTATAACTATCAAGCAAACACACCCATTAAAGTAAAAAAGTTTGAACTTTTTATTTTATTTTAAAATGATAACCATTATCATTCACGAAAATTAACAAATGCGAATGGTTATCACTCTATGAAAAGGTTTCAATACTCACTACTCACACTCGCGTGCTTAAACGCGCACTTGGCATTGGCAAACGAGTCACAAGTTAATTCCGATATTGAACGTATTAGTGTTTACGAGCAACAAAACCGAGTGGTAATGAGCTCAGGTTTGGCCACTAAATCTGATATGTCACTAATGGAAACCCCTGCACCCGTGGTCATTGTTGATAAAGCGCTAATTGCATCGCAAGGTATTGATAGTTTACAAGATGTGATCCGAAATGTAAGTGGTTTAACGCAAGCCGGTAACAACTATGGCATTGGTGATAATTTAGTAATTCGTGGTTTAGGTGCTAATTATACCTATGATGGCATGTACGGTGGTGCAGGATTAGGCAATACCTTTAATCCAACGCGTTCTTTAACCAATGTTGAATCAATTGAAGTATTAAAAGGCCCAGCAACTGGTTTATACGGCATGGGCAGTGCTGGTGGTGTGATTAACCTGATTGAAAAAAAGCCACAGTTTAACGAACAACATACCTTAGAAATGGATATTGGTCAGTGGGATAGTTATTCTCTGGCACTCGATAGCACCAATGCAATAACAGACGACTTAGCTTATCGAGTCATGGCAAAAACCGCCTCTAGCGATGGCTTTCGTGATTTAAAAGAACAACGTGATGAAATTTATTCGTCTTTAAAATATGTACTAAATGATCAACATGCGTTTGTGTTATCGGGAGCCTATATCAAGGACGCCATTGCTGTGGATTCTATCGGCCATCCTATTCGTATTTTTAACAGTGAATCGGTCAACGGTTTAACTGCAGGTGAAGTATCAGGCGCCGATTTAGTGAATGACCCTACAGCAAGTGGCTTACAATTGAGTGAAGCACAACGAAATGAACTAGCTAACTCTTTGGCAAGCAATGATGGTTTAACACCCTTTAACTTTGGCACCAATGGCATAATATCACCGATGGCAAAGGATAACGAAGGTGAAGAGCTGCGTTTTAAATTAGCCCATAATTATTACATTAGTGATGATTTATTTGTTAATCAACAACTACAGTACCGTAATTACACCTCAAGTTTTGCCCGCCAAACAGGTGCTTACAACTACGTTTACTGGAAACGTAACGGCGTGATCAATCAAGACCCACGCGCACCGCTAGTTGTTGATGACGTGTTATACCCTTTTGCAGCCAGACGCCAAGAGTACCGCCAAGTAGAAGCGGATGAAAAATCATGGCAATACTTTTTAGATTTACGTTATGACTTTATGCTCGGTAACATAGAAAACGAATTACTGGTTAACGCCAACTATGAAGATCGTGATATTCGTTTTAAACAATATTCTATTTACGATGCCGATAAGGTCATTAAAAACAAAGCCGGTGAAGTTATTTACCAAGGCGCACTACCGTATATTTTTGATATGCGTCAGCCAAATTGGCCTACGGGTGAATTTAATGATTACGATCCGCTTAAAACCAGCGATTATAATAAAAAAGTACAGGCATGGGGTTTAGGCCTTCAGCATGTTGCCTACATTAACGATAAAATCACCACCCGTATTGGGATTGCTCATAATCGTATAAAACAAAGTTACGAGCATTTTGGTGTTGACCCACGTTATAGTCAAAGCCGCGCAAATCCAACGCCAGAGGCAAACACCTCAGATAGCGGTTTAACGTACAATTTAGGGGCTACTTATCAATTAAGCGCTGACATGGCTTTATTTTTAAATCACTCAAAAGGTCGTACTGCCTACAGTGTACTTGGCTCTGTTGCTGGTAATGAAGCCGATAGAGAAGACTCAGAATCTGTTAGTAACGATTTAGGATTTCGTTTTAAAGCGTTTGATGACCAATTACTGGCTTCAATTGTAGTATTTGAAAGTGCACGTACAAACCTAGAGTACGCCAACCCACTTTATGAAGCAGGCGTGTCTGCACCAAACGTAGTGGAGAGCTTCTTTGATGGTGAAGAACAAACCAAAGGTGTAGAAATTGACTTAAATGCGTATTTGAACGATCAATGGAAAGTTAACATCAACGGTGTTTATCAAGATGCTAGAGATAAAACTAACCCAAACAGCACAAGCTTTGATACTCGCCAAAAAGGCGTGCCTTATGTAACTGCTAGCTCATGGGTAACTTACTCTGCTGCGTTATTTGAATTACCTCACGCAGTAGATTTAAGCGCAGGCTTAACGTTTGTTGATAAGCGCAGTACTAACTCAAGCTCGTTCGGTATTGATAACGGCTACGTCCCTGCTTATACCGTGTATGATGCTGCAGTTAGCTATAAAGCAGACAACTGGCAAATGCAATTAAACATTAATAACCTGTTTAATAAAAAATACTATTCTAAAGCCATGTTTTTAGGCGGTATGCCAGGTGAGGAAAGAAATGCAAAGTTAAGCTTTAGTTATACGCTATAGCATACAATGCGCACAAGCCAGGTTGGTTTGTGCGCACTATATTTTGGTATAGTTAGATTGTAACAACTATACGGCCGTTAATTTCACCTTTGAGCATGTCATCGAAAATTTCATTAATATCTTCGAGTTTTTTCTCTTCAATGATAGCTTTTACTTTACCTTGTGCGGCAAATTCAAGGCATTCTTGAAGGTCTTTACGTGTACCTACAATAGAACCTACTACTGAAACACCATTTAGCACAGTATCAAAAATTGGCAATGGCATATCTTCTGGTGGTAAGCCAACTAATACGCATTTGCCCCCACGGCGAACACTTTTATACGCTTGTTCAAACCCAGGTTTTGATACTGCGGTACAAACAACAGCGTGCGCCCCACCTACTTGCTCAAAAATAGCCTCACTTGGCACCACGTCTTTAAAATCAAGCGTAATATCAGCGCCTAACTCTTTAGCTAGGGCCATTTTTTCTTTGCCTGTATCTACAGCAATAACATTAAAGCCCATTGCTTTTGCATATTGCACCGCTAAGTGACCTAAACCGCCCACACCAACAATAGCAACCCATTGACCCGGCTTTGCATCTGATACTTTTAATGCTTTATACGTTGTTACGCCGGCACAGAATAACGGGGCAGCTTCAGCAAAGCCTAATCCTTCCGGTATTTTGATGATGTAATCACCATGTGCTAAACAATATTCTGCATAACCACCGTCAATTGAGTAACCGGTATTATGTTGCGATAAACACAGGGTTTCACGTCCATCTAAACAAAATTCACAATGGCCACAGGCGCTATACAACCAAGGTACACCCACTCGGTCGCCCACTTCTAAATGTTTAATATTACTGCCTAGTTTTTCTATTACACCCACGCCTTCGTGACCTGGTACCAATGGCATTTTTGGTTTTACCGGCCAATCACCATGACACGCATGTAAATCGGTGTGACATACACCACAAGCGGCTATTTTTACCAGCACATCGTTAGGACCTACCTCTGGGATTGGTAAATCGGTGATTTCTAACTTGCCTTTATATTCTGTATTTATTGCTGCTTTCATAGTCATTCCATCGTTTATAAAAAATTATGCTATTTAACAAAGGCGTTAAACAACAATGTTATGTTGCATACCCGCAACATAACCCACTATAAATGCTTAAATATTAATCTATATCAATCATTAGTCGTAAAACGTGGTTTTTTATCCAAGCTAAACGCTTGCCATACTTAACCAGCGTGCTAGCATAGATTTCATTTATTTTTGAAACTTGTAACAATGACATTATCAGAAAAAAACTTTGCCTTTGTAATGCATTGTGGCGAGATGGGCAGCCGCTGGGGATTTAATCGTACAATCGGCCAAATGTGCGGGTTACTTATTATTACCAAAGATCCAATGACGGCAAACCAAATCGCAGATGCGCTGAGTATTTCACGCGGTAACGTGAGTATGGGAATTAAAGAATTACAATCTTGGCAGCTGATCAAGGTAATGCATATCCCAGGAGATAGAAAAGAATACTATGCACCTGCGGGTGACATTTGGGATATGGCTAATCGCGTGTTTGAAGAACGTAAAAAGCGTGAAGTAGAACCTACACTTAGCTTACTCAGAGATAACTTATTAGATGAAGCAAGTAACGACGATGAAATTTATGCACAAAAACAAATGGGCGAAATTCATAACTTACTTGAAACAGTGACTAAATGGTCGTCAGAGTTACAACGCTTAACCCCTGAGCAGCTAAACAAACTAATGAAGCTAGGTTCAGGCATTGGCAAAGTCATTGACCTTAAAGATAAAATATTCAAAAAAGAGCAGTAAACCATTAAAAAGCCGCAATGAGCGGCTTTTTAGTTATTCGCTTAAGCTTAAATTTTTGGGTAAGCAATTCTATCTGACAAATAACCTACGCTGGTTGCAAAGTAATATGATCGATTCCAGTGCATAAATACTTTGTAGTTATCGTATGCTAAATACATGCGTCCATTTATATCATCCGGCATCACCAGTGCTGCATCTACAGCAACCGTAGGTAAATCACTGCCATCAACACGACGAACACCTAATGCTTGCCAATCTGCTAAAGAGCGCTCTGATTTATCCCAGTACTCTAGCCATTGCTTTCGGGTTTTAGTACCGCGCTTTAATATATACTGCTTATCAAAATCAGCGGGCAATTGTACCTGGCGACCCCAGGTTAAATTATCATTCCAACCCTCTTGCTTTAAGTAATTTGCAATTGAAGCAAACGCGTCTTCTTTGGTTGTCCAAATATCTTTGCGGCCATCGTTATTGTAATCAACGGCGTAAGCATTAAATGAGGTTGGCATAAACTGGGTTTGCCCCATTGCACCCGCCCACGAGCCTTTAAATTTATCAAGCGTGATATGTCCCGACTTTAATATATCCAGTGCTGCCCACAATTGGCGTTTGTATAACGCTTCACGACGTCCATCAAATGCTAAAGTTACTAAGGATGAAATAACATTGTGGCCGCCTTGAATAGCGCCAAAATTACTTTCTAAACCCCAAATAGCCACAATAAAACGCGCTTGAACACCAAAGTCTTTTGCTACTTTTTCTAAGACTTCTTGGTTTTCTTTATACAATTTACGCGCACGATCTATTTTCCATTGCGGTACTCGTTTTGGTAAATACGTTTCCAGCGTTTCTTTTACTTCTGGCTGGTTTTTGTCTGCTGAAATGACTTTTTCTTTATAAGATGCAGTGGCAAATGCTTGCTCAATTAACTGAGTATCGTAGCCTTTTGCTATTGCCTCTTGCTTTAAATTAGTAAGATATTGTTGAAACTCAGCTTGTGTTTTTGCCATCACCGATGAGCTTAAACACACACCACACAATACAACCGCTAATTTTTTAATCACTATCTGCTCCATTTTGTTTTCTTAATTGACTTAGCAAGTTTTCCTCTGGTGGCGGAATTTGTAAATAATAGCCTTGGTCGCTAAGCGACTGTTTTAAAGTGTCTAAATCCGCTACGCCTAATTGAGTCCGCTTCGCTAAGTTAATGATCATCACGTACTGAGGTTGACCAAACATGGCCATTAAAGGTTCCGGAACTTTACTAAAATCGTCTCTTTTTTCAATAAATAAGAAAGTATCTGCTTTTTTCTTACTTTTATATACCGCAGTTAGCATTATGGCCCTATAAAATCTTGCTTAACAGTGCTACACACTATAACATGGCAATAATAATAAGTTATAAAAATTAGTGTGGAAACTGTAATAAAAGCCTTGTTCAGCCTAGGTTTATATAAAGTTACATGCTAACTAGACAATCCAGTTGAGCATCTATGTCGGACCAAATTTTTGAGCTAAAAGGCAACCTTTTTACGTTATCAGTTTTACATCTTTATAGTACTGATATTAACCTTTTAGCAGAACAACTGTATGTAAAAATTGCCCAAGCCCCAAAGTTCTTTGAGGGTGCCCCCATTGTCGTCAATTTAATTGAAGTAAAAAACAGCGCAATCGACTTTGTTCACTTAAAATCGCTTATTGAACGCATGAGCTTTAATGCTGTAGGTGTATGTAATGGTTCGGATGAACAGCATAAACAGGCAAAAGCCGCAGGGTTATCTGTTTTAAACTATTCACAAGACGTTAAGAGTGAACCCGCAAGAGTAGAGTCAAATACTTCGGTTGTAGAAAAAACCGTGTATTTACCAGCGCAAATTATTAATGGTGCGGTGCGCTCAGGCCAACAAGTTTACGCCAAAGACCGCGACTTGGTGGTGTTAGGCGCGGTAAGCCATGGTGCAGAAGTAATTGCCGATGGCAATGTACATATTTACGGAACCCTACGAGGGCGTGCAATTGCCGGCGCAAAAGGGCTCGAAAACGCATACATATTTTGTAATAAATTAGAAGCAGAACTCGTTTCAATCAATGGTAATTACTGGATCAGTGACTCACTGCAAGGTGAACACTGGGGTAACGCAGTTCAAATACAACAAAAAAATGAATCTTTAGAAATTTCAGCTTTGGTTAAAGGATAAATCTCATGGCAAAAATAATTGTCGTTACCTCGGGTAAAGGGGGTGTTGGTAAAACAACATCAAGCGCAGCAATTGGTACAGGCTTAGCATTAAAAGGCTACAAAACTGTTATCATCGATTTTGATATCGGTTTACGTAATTTAGACCTCATCATGGGTTGTGAACGTCGCGTAGTGTATGACTTTGTTAATGTGATCAATGGCGAAGCTAACCTTAATCAAGCACTCATAAAAGACAAACGTGTAGAAAAGTTATTTTTACTTCCTGCTTCACAAACTCGCGATAAAGACGCACTCACCCGTGATGGTGTTGAACGCGTATTGAACGAGTTAAAAGAAGACTTTGACTATATTGTTTGTGATTCTCCTGCAGGTATTGAAGCCGGAGCTATGATGGCGATGTACTTCGCTGATGAAGCAATAGTTACAACCAACCCTGAAGTCTCGTCAGTACGAGATTCGGATCGTATTCTAGGCATTTTACACAGTAAATCGAAACGTGCCGAAGAAGGATTAGAAAACATTAAAGAGCATTTGCTAATAACACGCTATAATCCAGATCGTGTATCAAAAGGTGAAATGCTATCTGTTGAAGATATCCAGGACATCCTAGCCATAGACTTACTAGGTGTCATTCCTGAATCTCAAGCAGTGCTTAGTGCATCAAACTCTGGACAACCGGTAATTCTTGATAGCGAATCAGACGCAGGTCAAGCTTATGCTGATGCGATCAGTCGTTTATTAGGCGAAACGGTTGAATT
Organism: Pseudoalteromonas sp. TB41; assembly: GCF_000497975.1. NCBI lineage: Bacteria > Pseudomonadati > Pseudomonadota > Gammaproteobacteria > Alteromonadales > Pseudoalteromonadaceae > Pseudoalteromonas > Pseudoalteromonas sp. TB41. The sequence continues at coordinate 11,955 of NZ_AUTH01000033.1, forward strand.
TAGATTTTTAGATGTAGAGAAAAAGGGTTTATTCAAACGGATATTTGGAGGTTAATGTGTCTTTACTTGACTACTTCCGCTCAGAAAAGAAAAACAGTGCGTCATTAGCAAAAGAGCGATTGCAGATCATTGTCGCGCACGAGCGTTCTCAGCGTGGAACACCAGATTACTTGCCACAATTAAAGCAAGATATTCTTGATGTCATTCGTAAGTACGTTAATGTAGGCGCCGATGCGGTTCAAGTTCAGTTTGATCAAAATGAAGACGATTTAGCGGTACTCGAGCTCAATGTCACATTACCTGACGAAGAAAAGAAATAATAAAAAAGGGCGCTAAGCGCCCTTTTTATTTTTTACATCAAGCTATTTAATACTCTAATTATCCCACTCTTTTAGCGCATCTTTAACAAAATCATATCGCCATGAGCTGAGTAAATCTGGTTTTATGTGTTTTTCTTTTTGCTGAGCAGTTAACTTCCAGTTCCAACTAATTAGCTGATTTATTTGCTTTTTAGAGGCCATAACGTCTTCTGGAATGTTATGCTCTTTAGCAACTTTAGTAATTTTTTGTTTGATCTCCTTCGCTACTTTTTTATAGGTAGGAAAATCAATTAACCGCTTTAATACTTGTGGGTGTTGCTCAGCTGGAATGGCTTTGGCCTGCTCAATACACTTTAAAATTTCAACCCCAGAACGATTCACTTCAATGGGTTCTACCCCAGGAATTTGTCTCAGAGCATTTAAACTTGAAGGGCCTCGTTTGGCAATTTCGGTCATATTGTGCTCTTTAAGCACAAAATTAAGCGCTAGATTTTTACGAATAGCTTTATTTCGACGCCATACTGCTAACTCTTTAAGTACCGCTAGTTCATGCGGCTTAAGTTGCCATGCATTTTTAATTTCTTTGTAAAGTAGCTCATCCGGGATTTGAAAAGCACGTTTATTGGCAACTAATTCACTTTCATTGATCACAATATCAAATAAATCAGCGGCTTTAATGCTATCTATAATTAACTCAAAACAAGGCAGCAGGTGATACGTATCAGCAGCAGCGTATTCAAGTTGCTTTTGGGTAAGGGGGCGTTGTAACCAATTAGTGCGCGATTCGCTTTTATCAATCTCAATATTCAATAATGTTTTCACCATTAAGGCAAAGCCCATACAGTTTCCCTCACCTAATAGCTGAAGTGCAAACTGGGTATCGAATAAAGGATAAGGAACAAATCCTGCGTACTTTTGAAAAACTTCAATATCTTCTGAGGGTGAATGGAGTACTTTTAGCACTTTAGGATCTTTAAGTATTTGCCAAAAATCAAACAAGGAAAGCTCGGCAAGCGGGTCAATAAGCGCTAAATGTTCGCCATCATAAACTTGAATAAGTGCAACTTCTGGATACAAAGTACGGCGGCGCATAAACTCGGTATCAATAGCAAGAATGGGTTTGTTTTTAATTTGTTCTACAAACGTATTAAGCTCATTTTGGGTTTGGATCAATTGGTAGTGCACTGAGTCTCCTACAATAAAAAAGCCGACTGATGTCGGCTTTTTTATAGTTGCTAATCTTTTAAGGCTCTTCTGAGAATTTTACCCACGTTAGTTTTGGGTAACTCATCCTTAAACTCAACGAGTTTAGGAACCTTGTAATTAGTTAAATTATCACGACAATGTTTTATTATATCTTTTTCAGTTAAAGAAGGGTCTTTTTTCACAACAAAAACTTTAACTTGTTCACCACTAATGTCATGAGGGATACCAACCGCGGCCACTTCTAGCACGCCTTCATGCATGGCAACCACTTCTTCTATTTCATTTGGGAAAACATTAAAGCCTGAAACAATAATCATGTCTTTTTTACGATCAACAATGTAGAAAAAACCTTCGTCATCGTAAGTGGCAATATCACCAGTTGCAAACCAGCCATCTTTTAAACATTCAGCCGTTGCATCAGGGCGATTATAGTAACCAAGCATTACTTGCGGACCTTTTACCCACAGTTCACCCGGCTCACCTTTAGCAGCTTCTTCACCGTTATCGAGCATTAATTTAATGTCAGTACTTGGCGCAGGTAGACCGATAGAACCATTATAAGCTTCTAAATCATACGGGCTAATTGTGACTAAAGGAGAACATTCTGTCAGGCCATAGCCTTCCATTAGTTTGCTGTTAGTGACCTTTTGCCATTTTTCTGCAACAGGGCGTTGTACTGCCATGCCGCCGCCTAATGACATTTTAAGGTGACTAAAATCAAGCTCAGAGAAACCAGGGGTATTTAATAAGCCATTAAATAAAGTGTTCACCCCTGTAATAGCAGTAAATTTATGCTGACTAAGCTCTTTTACAAATCCAGGCATATCACGTGGATTTGTAATTAAAACGTTTAAGCCGCCGTATTTCATAAATGCTAAACAGTTCGCTGTTAATGCAAATATATGATAGAGCGGTAGCGCGGTAATAACCACTTCTCTACCACGCTCAAGCACGTTATCTAAACAACCAGATACTTGCTCAAGGTTACCCACCAAATTACCGTGGCTCAACATTGCCCCTTTAGACACACCGGTTGTACCACCGGTGTATTGTAAAAATGCTAAATCGCTTAAGTTAACCTCTGGGCGCTTATAGCCATTCAGATCAGCTTTTAATAAATCACAAAAGTTAATCGTGTTAGGCAACGTATAGCTTGGTACCATTTTTTTGAAATGCTTAACAACAAAATTGACTAAATGCTTTTTAAGACCACCCATCATGTCACCAACCTGCGTAACCACAATGTGTTTAACGTCAGTATTAGGCAGTGCTTTTTCAAGCGTGACAGCGAAGTTAGCAAGAATAAATATTGCTGATGTTTCAGAATCTTTTAATTGGTGCTCTAGCTCACGAACGGTATATAGCGGATTAACGTTAACCACCACACACCCTGCGCGTAAAATACCTAATATAGCAATTGGGGTTTGCAACAAGTTAGGCATCATAACAGCGACTTTATCGCCCTTTTTTAATCCTAAATCGTTTTGAATATAAGCCGCAACACGTTTTGTTGCCGCGTCAATTTCGTTATATGACAATGTTTTACCCATATTAGTAAATGCAGGTAAATCTTTGTAATCATTAAAACTTTTTTCAAACACTTCGAGTAACGAGTTGTAGTGCTCAGGATCGATTGTTTCAGGCATACCTTCTGGGTAGCGCTTAAGCCAGATTTTTTCCACTCTTAGCCCCTGTTTATAATTATATTTTTATTAACCTTAATCTAAGTAAGGCACTTTCACAATTGAGCAAATACTCTAATCTAGAGATAATCCCACATTTATCGGTAATATACAATTAACATGCACTACTTTGCACCATAAATGCGTGAATGTGTTCAAAACATAGTCCACTACTTTGCATATGGCAATGATGCCCACCAGGCACATCTATTACACTCAAGTTATTGTAATATTTACTATACTTGTCTAGATTTTGTTTTACAAATGGATAACCTTTATCACCTAATATTAATTGGCATGGTGCAATTAATTCTTTTATTGCACCAATACATTGCGCTTCATCAAATCGAAAACCTGAGTGATTTTTAAGCTTAGGATCGCAAGTTAGCTCAAAACCACTGTGCATTTGTTTTATGTTTCTGTCCATCAGCAATGCAATTTGTTCATTATTTAAATCAGTTGTTTTTGCACGTGCTTGATAAATTTGTTGTTTTGATGTGTATACCCGTGATTTTTTTGTACTAAGCCTTGCTCGGTTTAGTATGGCATTTCTTAGCTGAGAACACACTTCATCGCTATCGGTAGTGACACAACCTATACCTTCAATAAAAGAAACAGATTTTACATACTCACTAAAACAACTAGCAAATAGTCCTGCAACCATAGCCCCCATAGAATGACCAACTAAGTGTACCTTCTTTAACTTAAGCGCTGTGATTAATGCATACACATCATCCACATAGTCAATAAAGTAGTAATGTGCCTGAGGGCTTCGCCAAGATGACAGCCCATGCCCTGGAAAATCAATGCAATACCATGTTTGCGAAGGTGCAGCTCGACTCAGCATAGGCACAAAGCTAGCACTATTATCTAGCCAGCCATGCAGAGCGATAACGACGTCTTCACCGTCTCCAAATTTAATACCGCGTATATCTAGGTCATTAGCTTTTACCGAAAATGGTTGCAACGCAAACCTCAACTTTTTTATTTGGTTATGGCCATAACATACAAGAGTTAATACACAATTAATAGAACTGAACTCACAGAACACACACTTAAATTTCGAGATTTCATAACATATTCATTTATTTATCTTGCTATCGGTATACAATAATAGTCGCTATTAAAATAAGTACACTTAAAGGGTACACACAATGAAAAAACAGTTCGGCTTATTAGCGCTTTTATGTACAACAGGAGCATTCGCTCAAACAGCGCCTAAAAATGTTATTTATATGATTGGTGATGGCATGGGTCCCGCTTTCACTACCGCTTATCGATATTACAAAGATGACCCTACAACAAAAGAAATAGAAACAACCGTTTTCGACACTATGTTAAAAGGCATGGCGCACACTTATCCTGATGACCATACTTATGTAACAGACAGTGCCGCAGGTGCAACTGCACTTAGCAGCGGCCATAAAAGTTATAATGGCGCAATCGCTGTCGATACGGCCAAAAAACCGGTTAAAACCATGCTAGAAATTGCAAAAGAGCAAGGAATGACAACAGCGTTAGTGGCTACCTCACAAATTAATCATGCAACACCTGCAAGCTTTGCCGCACATAATGAATCAAGAAGAAATTATGATGACATCGCAAACGACTACATTGACAATAAAATTGCTGGTAAATTACCGGTTGATTTAATGTTAGGCGGTGGTACTCAATATTTTATTCGTGATGACAGAAACTTAGTCGACGAATTTAAAAAAGCAGGTTATCAATACGGCGACAATATTAAAAACCTAGGTCAAATCACACAAATCCCTGCCATTGGTCTATACGCACCTAAGGGATTACCTTTTGCGCTAGATGAAAACCCAACGAGATTAAAACAGTTAACCTCTAAAGCGTTTGATTTGCTTGATGGGCAAAACGATAAAGGCTTTTTTGTGATGATTGAAGGCAGCCAAATTGACTGGTGTGGTCACGCAAATGACATTGCTTGCGCAATGGCTGAAATGGACGACTTTGCAAAATCAATCGAAACGGCAAAAGCGTATGTAGATAACAACCCAGACACTATTTTAGTGATCACGGCTGATCACTCTACAGGCGGTTTAACCATTGGCGCGCATGGCCAATATAAATGGGAAACCGACATCATCAAAGGTGTTAAAGCCACTGCGGGTACATTAACCAAATTATTAATGGGATCAGATAACCTTAAAACGGTATGGCAGGCCAATACCCGTATTGAGTTTACAACTGAAAACGAAATTAAACTTAAGCAAGCTAAAGCCATGGGTGAAAAAACCCTTAATTTAGCGGTTAAAAGCATTATCAATGATTTAAGTTTCACTGGTTGGACAACGGGCGGACATACCGCTTCTGATGTGCAAGTATTTGCCTATGGTAAAAATAGCGATGACTTTATTGGTTCACAAAACAATACTGACATAGCTAAAAAACTGATTAGTTACATAGAACAGTAATCGCTGTTATGAAAATAAAAAGCCCGAATAATTTATTCGGGCTTTTTATTTGGCTATTAATTTTATAATTAAGCGTATATATCAACACCAATTAAGCTTTGAACTTCAGCTCTTCGCTCTAAATTAGCAAACTCAGTGTAAGTAGAAATTGCCTTACTGACTTGCGCACTCGGTTGATCGTAAATAGTTTGGCTATATTGGGCCTCTTTGGTGTTCGCTTTTACAAACTCTTTTGCGAGTTCAAGCCCTTCAGGACTGCTCTTAACATAATCTGTATTGGTTTTCTGTGATATTGGCTGCTCTGATAGTCGTTCAGGCTTTGCCGTAACAACAGCAGTAGAACGCACCTTAGCAGGGATATCACCAGTAAAAAAACCAGAGCTTATAGGCAGCGACATTACGCTTCTCCAACCAACAACATGCTTAAATTATGATTTAAAATAGCTCAATATGCAAACAATACAACTTAGCGTTACTCGCGGCCTGGTAATTTTTTCCATGTCACTGTGTCACGCACATACTTAGGCTGAGCATCACTTGCTTTTACGCCATTACCTGCAAGGTACTGTGCATCCACTAACGCTAACATGTATTGTGCATCGGGTAGCGTAATTTCAGGGTGTACACTCACATTTGTAAATGTAGTTAATGCATCGGGGTAGCTTTTAAATCCAGTCCCCACGCCGGTTGCTGTTTTGTTTGTGTCTATCAATGAAGCATCAAGCAGTTCTGGCTTAAAAACACGTTCTTCACCTTGAAGTGTCATCAAATTATTATTAACTTGGTATTGAGCAAAGTATATTTCCCCCATACGCGCATCAATGCTTGAATAAACCACTTCATCGCCAAATTGTTCAAACGCTTGTTGCGCCATAACCGCTAAGGTAGAAACCCCCACTAGCGGTAAATTCGTTGAATACCCAAGCCCTTGTGCAATGGCCACACTAATACGCACACCCGTAAAGCTGCCTGGACCTTGGCCAAAGCCAATAACATCTAAATCTTTTAATTTACAATTGGCTTTATTAAGCAGCTCATCAATAAGTGGCAGAATTCTTTGGCTATGCTGCTGCGGACACTCTTCAAAATGATGAAATGTTTTACCCTGATAATGCAAAACAAGCGATAAAGCCTCAGTAGAAGCGTCTAGGGCGAGAATGTTACTTTTGATCATTTTTGTACTCAATTAATATGTTTTAAAAATGTATTTGCATCTTCTAAGCTACGTGTACGGCGCATTGGCGGTAAACTCTTTAAAAATACTTGTCCATATTGGCGTGTAACTAAACGATTATCGCAAATTACTAACACACCTTTATCTTTGTTATCACGAATTAAGCGACCTACCCCCTGCTTTAAGGCAATAACCGCTTGTGGTAACTGAATATGCGCAAAGGGATCTTTTCCTTGCATTTGGCAATCTTGCATTCTAGCCTGCAAAAGCGGATCATCGGGCGCTGCAAACGGCAGTTTGTCGATAATAACACAGCTTAAAGTACTGCCTCTTACATCAACCCCTTCCCAAAAGGACGCTGTACCGAGCAACACGGCATTACCATGACGGGTAAATTTTTCTAATATAATGCGTTTAGACATTTGCCCTTGCATGTAAACCGGATAGTCCATTTGTGTGGTTAAGCCCTCAGCCACCAAATGCATCATCCGGTAACTAGTAAATAGCACAAAACAACGCCCTTTTGCTGATTTTATGAGTTCGAGAGTTAACTTTACAATCGCATGCGGCATATTATCTGCGTGGGTTTCAGGTAAATAGCGCGGTAAGCACAATAGCGCCTGATTTTCATAATCAAACGGGCTATCTACCATCATACTTTGCTTTGGTTTTAACCCAAGGCTGGCATTAAAGTGAGTGAGTTCGTTGTCGACCGATAACGTGGCCGAGGTAAACACAAACCCTGCGCCAGACTCTTTCATCATCAAAGCAAATTTAGCCGATACATTCAGTGGCGTTATATTAATGGTTAAATAGCGCCGCGTGGTTTCGTACCAATAACTAAAGCCTGTTTGGGCGGTATCAAATACGCGCTCTAACTGGCCTTTAAATGCCAACACCCGCTCAAATGGGTGTTCAATTTTATCACTTCGTTCTAAGCAATGTTTTAAAACCTGATACACAAATTCTAAATCACTAATAACACGATGTAATGCAGAGCAAATAAGCTTATTACTGAGCTTTTCACGCCAATCCCCGCGGCTACCGTCCACACCAAACTGCAATCTTAAATCGGCGACACTGGTTTCCAATTTATTCAAACTTTTTCCTAATTGCAGCATGTCAGGAATTTCAGCGCGGTAAATAGCGCGTAAATCATTAATTAAATCCACCAGCTTTTTAGTACTCATGGTTTCGCCAAAATAGTCGCTGGCAATTTCACTTAACTGGTGGGCTTCATCAAAAATATAAGCATCTGCGTTGGGCATTAGCTCTGCAAAGCCAGACTCTTTAACCGCCATATCGGCAAAAAATAGATGATGGTTAATTACGACAACGTCGGCATCCCCTGCTTTTAAACGCGCTTTACGAATGTAGCACTCTTGAAAGTCAGGGCACTCTTTACCTAAACAGTTATCTGCAGTCGAGCTGACATACGGCAACACTTTGGCATCTTCTTCAATACCAATACAGTCGGCTAAATCGCCCGTATGCGTTTCACTGGCAAATTTAGCAACCATAGCGAGCTGATGCATTACATCAGGGTCGTCTGTGGGTACGTGTGCAACATGTTGGGTAAGCCGATAAGTGCATAAATAATTGGCACGCCCTTTTAACAATGCCGTTTTTTTAGCCGCGCCTAAGGCTTTTACTAACACCGGTAAATCACGATGATACAGCTGTTCTTGCAGTGCTTTAGAACCGGTTGAAATTATTGTTTTGCCTTTAGATTTAAGGGCTGGCGCTAAATAAGCAAAGGTTTTACCTGTGCCAGTACCGGCCTCAACAACAAGCTGGGAACTTGTTTTTAATGCATCCTCAACAGCCACGGCCATATCAATTTGAGGTTGGCGTGGTGAGTATCCATCTATTGATAAAGCCAAAGGCCCGGTTGCACTAAACAGCTGTTTGATAATACCAATCACTTTATAAAAAATAATAGCGGGATTCTACGTAAGCTATTGATGAAGGGCAAGCCAAATAGCGTGAGAATTTGGCCTTTAAAGGGGCTTATGCCCCTGTTAATTACTGTGCAATTATAGTTAACATAATGCCACTTGCATTACGATAGCCTTTAACATCTATGTGCCATACGCCTGCCTGGGGTGCAGAAATAGTGCAACTTTCTGTGTTGCCGTTTTTATATGGCCTACACACAAATTGTGTATTTGAAGATGGCGCACCGAAATTTAAATACAAATCAGCATCGCCGCTTCCGCCTGAAATAGCAACGTTCAGGGAGGCATAACCCGCGGCTAAACGTTGTTCAAAACGCTGCCAAGCGCCTGTATTTACGCTAATGTTATCTTCTACGCGATTAATGGGCTCTAAAGCGCCTGCTGGCTCAAAAATGCCTGTCAAAGAGACATTATTAATTGCGCTGTATGCCTCAACCATGACATAGTAAGTGCCTTCATTGCTGGTTGGAATGTCGCAACGCTCATTACTTGTGGCAGAGGTACTTTTACAGTCGTAATCAGTTAACGTGGGCGCCTGATTATATTTAACGTATAAATCGGCATCGCCATTATCACCTGAGGTTTCAAAGCTTAAGTTTTGCGCTCCTTTTGGTACATTCAATGTATAGATAAGCTGCTCTTTAGCAGTGGCATTGATACCAGAAATTGGTTCACCATTGACTAACTCATTATTATTTGGCGGAGTGACATCACCGGCATTTTTTGCCAATTCAGCAACAAAGCTAACGGCTAAGTTAGCAAATTTAATTGCATGATCAGCGTCAAAATTACTGTCGTTTTGTGTATGTATCAGTGGGTTAATGTCATTCATTTTTGATTCGAAAGGCATAGAGGCCGCAAACCCTTGTTGATACCACGAAGCATGATCGGAGCAACCATACCCACATTGATCAAAGCCATAACTAATTTGTGGTAAGTAGGTGTCTATCAGCTGGGCTAAAAACTGGTTTTGAGCATTGGTGGTGTAATCCGTCATCATAATAATATCTTCGATACTGCCGTTATTACCAGTCATATCAAATTGCACCATGCCAACTACATTCTTACCCAGCGAACGATAGCTACTGGCTATAGCTTTAGACCCTTTTAACCCCACCTCCTCTGCTGCAAACGCCATTATTTGAATAGTTTTTTGCGGTTTATAATTTGTATCAACAATTGCTCTTAACGCTTCCGTTAACACTGCAATACCCGATGCATTATCATCCGCGCCAGGAGAGCGCCCTTGTGCTGGATTTGCTTGGTTAATCGAGTCTAAATGCCCCCCAATAATAACAATTTCATCTGCATTTTCAGCACCTGCAATGGTTACAATCACTGATGATTGCGCCCAGCTATGCTGATAACTCTCAATGGTTATATCACTTCGAACGCTGGCAATTTGTTGCCAATAACTTTGCAGCCACTGTGAGGCATCAACGCCGGTTTGCGAAGTATAATAACGATTATTAAAACTAGTGAGTGAATTTACAGTGCTTTGTAAATTAATTGGGCTTTGTGCACTAATTAAACTTTGTACTGTTTGCGCATTATCAATTGAATAATTAAAGGCTGATGTAGCTTGGCTATTTTGAACAACAGCTAATTGTTTTGCGTAATCATTCGCTTCTTCGAACGAACTATGCGCAACAAACCCACCACAACGGTTATAGTTCTGGTGCATAAACTCACTTAAATTGTTTACTGCGTCACGCGGTACACTGAGTAAATCAACGTCAGGTAAAATACTTGATTTTCTATGCGCAAATTGCATTTTTTGCAAAAATGTACCTTGTTCATGTTGATAATGCTGGGCTGCAGTTGAGTCAATGGTGACCCAAATATTGTCTGGATTTTCATTTGCTAAGCAATTAAAACTTAAGGTTAAAGTAGTAATAACTGCTAACTGTTTAAAGTAGTTCATAAATATTCCTTATCTTGTCACTTTTATTTTAAGCATTAAAAAAGGGGCAAAGCCCCTTTTGATATGTATGCCTAATTAGCCGTTACGTTGAGTGTTACGCCGCTTGCTAAGCTGTAACCTCTTAAATCAATGTACCAAGTACCTGCTTGTGGGTTATCAAATGTACATTCTTCATTATTACCATTTTTGTAGGGTCTACATAAGTATGAAGACGTACTTGAAGGCGAGCCAAAGTTTACATAAAGATCAGCATCACCATTACCACCGGCAATACTAATATTTAAAGTGCTATACCCTTCTGATAAATCTTGAGTAAAGCGGCTCCAGTTATTAGTAGTCACATTAATATTAGACTCAGTTCTATTAATTGGCGTCACACCACCATTCCCATCAGAGTAGCTTCCCGTTAGCGATACACCAGATATCGCACTCCATGCTTCAACCATTACATAGTAAGTTCCTGCTTGTGCATTACTTATGTTGCAGCTTTCTGTACTGGTAGATGTTGTGCTATTGCAATCATAGTTATTTAAGCTTGGTCTACTAGCAAATTTAACATATAGGTCTGCATCACCTGAGCCACCCATTGTATTAAATTGAAGATTTGTTGCACCGTCAGGGACTTCCAAAGTAAAGAATAGTTGCTCTTTGTCTGCGCCGCTAATACCCGTACGGGTTACCCCATTGGTTAACACTTCATCGTCAGTCGGTGGTGGTGGTGTAGCACAATCACTACCTGAACTAAGATTTGAATTAACACCTACCGCAGCCAAAGCGGCTTTTACATCATTAGGGTCATAATTTAAATCACACGCAGCATCCATCACACCGTTACCGGCTAAATCCCAGCCTACACCCGCACTCCAATATAGTTGGTTAGCACGTGCCATTACGATAAAGGCTTTTTGTGTATCCCAACCCGGCGTGGTTGCTAAATTATAAAATGCCTTGTTATAAACACCTGAACTATAATGCACGTCCATACCTGAATAATAGTTACTTTGGTTATCTATAGAACGGCCATCTTGGGTAGGGTTATTCATGTAACGCAGTGCACCATTACCTTTAAAAATATCCTTTCCAACTAGCCAATCGTTGCTGCCTTTCATATAAAATTCAGCGGCTTCACCTGCCATATCCGAAAATGCTTCGTTTAACCCGCCTGGTTTACCATTATAAATTAAGCCTGAATTTTGCTCAGTAAAGCCATGGCTGACTTCATGCGCAGATACATCTAAACTGACCAACGGGTAGAATGTATTTTGGCCATCACCAAAGGTCATTGCGCTGCCATCCCAAAACGCATTTTCATAGTTACTTGAGTAATGAACCCGCATTTGTAACTGAAAACTCAAAGGCGCAGTCCCTAACCAATCGTTATACATATTAAAAATAACGTTACCAAAAAAATGAGCATCGTTTAGCGGTGAATAAGCACCGTTAATTTCTTTAAACGTATTTTCAGGACATGTAAATGAATACGCAGAAGAGCCACTTGTTCCGCCATTTAAATTAATAGTGCGAACATTTGCGTTATTCATGCTACAAGTATTACCTGATTGACTAACATCTAGGCTGTCAAAATCAGTTCCATATAAATACTTGCCTGTTTTTAGATTACCGCCAGGACCTGTTGCATTGGCATGTTGCAGGTTATCGTAACTAAGCAAGACCTCACCGGTATTAGCATCAATGATCAGGTATGGCCTTGATGGTGACTTGCCATAAGTAACATAAGACACTTCATAAACTAAATGCGCCTTATTTTGATCGTCAACCCAGATAGCAAGTCTGGATTGCTCATTATGTTTTTTTAATCCTACTGATTTTGCAGCTATACCCGTTTTAGACCCTTTTAAAATCGCATCTTTTTTTGTCAATTTAGCCGATACATCAGATAAATCTTCATCAATATTATAAACAGCTGCACCATGGGCTTTTTTAAGCAACCCATTATTAAATGTTAAGCTGACCGTATCACCAATGACAGGAATGCCCTGATACGTTTGTTGATAGCGGCGGGTTACTTCTCCGTTATTGCTAGTAAATTCTTTTAATACAACTAATTCGTTCCCTACACTCAACCCAATCAACTGATTTGGACTTACTGATAATAAGGAAGCAGAGTTTGATTGCACCATATTATTAATTGTCGGTTGTTGATTTAGGTATTTCTTATTCGCAGCTACTGCATTTGTTGCTTGAACCAAAGTTAAAGCAGCAAAAGTTGCTATTGTGATTTTAGATAAATTCACGTTTACGCTCCGTTAAAGTTTAAGTTTTTAATATATTTGTATTAATCGGCACACCTTGTACCCGATTAAGGGTCAGAGTAGGTTACAAACTTAAATAACGAAAATTAAACATTTAATTTACAATTAAAGTATTAGCTCGGAAATTAATCTATTATTTTACAATGATTTAAAAACTACTGTTTTAACTAATGAAGTCCAGAAACAACATTTCGTATACATATATTTACATAAAACAGCCAGCAAAAAGCATTAGATTTTAAAATCACACGCTTTATTGTTAATCACTAATCGACTGCTCAATGAGCATGTAGTTGCAAGGAAAAGACTTTACCTGTTGAGCTTTAAAAGAGGGGTAATCTATTTTAAATGGGTAGGGAGTAGTTTTAAAAACACGCAGTTCATAGCCATGCACCACTATTTGCTATGTTTAAACAAATTTGCTTTTATTGAGGGCGATTTTAACTTGAGGCAATAACGGTATCGCCAATCACTTGTACTAAGCCCATGTATCTAAATGGGGTTTGTCGTCATCTTCTTCAGCGGTTTTATTGCGCGATTTATTTTCGTCAAACGCCAGCTTATGTTGCTTTTCTACTTCTCTTTTTTTACGCTCTTCTAACTCGACTTTTTTGGCATTGGCACTTTGTTGAACCCCAGCAATATGAAAAGCCCCTTTAGATTCAAGCGTTAAACGCGTAATAGGCCCTAAATAAGGGATCATTATATCCATGCGTGCCTCCATTGAATTGAATGTAATTTAATCACTATAAAACTGTTGATAAATAAAGCAAACCTTTAGTTATTATCGACAGTTATAAGGTATTCTTTAATTTAAGAAAATTTTTCTTGCCATGCTATTGGTTTATGTGTTTTTATAAATGCGAAATTTATTAAACAAGCAACAGCTAAGCGTTAACATAATAACGAATAGCTAAACAGGATAAAAAATGCGCAACACTCTGACAGCAGTACATCACCACCATCATTCATCGGAATAACCTGTCAGGTCTTTCGCTGAGAGGTTGTTCCTAAAAGGAAACCTCTGGCGAATCAACATACCAAGATTCATTTTCGCCCTGAGGTTTCCCTCGGGGTTTTTAGTTTTAAAATTAAAGGAAAATGAGTAATGAATAATAGTAATCGTCTTCGTATCGCCATCCAAAAAGGCGGCCGCCTATCTAAAGATTGTCAAGATCTGCTTAAGCAACTGGGTGTAAAACTCAACCTTCGCGAGCAGCGCCTTATAGCACACTCAACCAACATGCCAATTGACGTTTTACGTGTACGCGATGACGATATTCCAGGTTTAGTTATGGACGGTGTATGTGACTTAGGTATTGTTGGCGAAAACGTTTTAGTTGAAGTACAAGCAGAAAGAGAGCGCCAAGGCGTTCCAAGCGAAGTAACTAAATTATCAAAATTAGATTTTGGTTACTGTCGTCTTGCACTTGCATGGCCACAAGAACTAGGTAAGCAAGACAAAAGCTGGTTTGAAGGCAAACGTATTGCAACCACCTACCCTGAAATTTTAAGCCAATATTTAAAACGTGAAGGCATCAACGCCAGCACTGTTATGCTCACAGGCTCTGTTGAAGTGGCGCCGCGTGCTGGTCTTGCTGATGCCATTTGTGATTTGGTCTCAACAGGTGCAACCCTTGAAGCTAATGGCTTAATGCAGGGTGATACAATTTTAGAGTCAAACGCTTGTTTAATTCAAAACACCCAACTGCAAGATGCTGACAAACTCGCGCTTATCAATAAATTGATGCCGCGTTTGCGTGGTGTTAAGCAAGCCAAAGAAAGCAAATACATCATGCTACACGCACCAAAAGACAAGCTGGATGAAATTTGTGAAATCCTGCCTGGTTCTGGTCAACCTACATTACTTGCACTAGCAGGATCTGACGAATATGTAGCATTGCACATGGTAAGTAGCGAAACGTTATTTTGGGAAACCATGGAGCAACTTAAAGCACTCGGCGCGAATTCTATTTTAGTTATGCCAATTGAAAAAATGATGGAGTAACAGCCATGCTTCGTTGGAATGAAGAATCATCACAGGTTCAAGCAGCGGCGCTGATGCGCCCTGCTGTATCAGCGAGTGAAAAAGTAGAAAGTATTTGCCAAACTATTTTGGCAAAAGTAAATGCGCAAGGCGATGCTGCATTACTGGCGTTAGCAAAAGAGTTTGATAACCGAGCTGAGCCGCGTTTACGTGTTCCACTTGATGAAATTAATGCCGCTGAGAAAATGCTAAGCCCTGAGCTTAAGTATGCAATTGATACCGCTTATGCAAATGTAAAATGTTTTCACCAAGCGCAACTGCCTAAAGATATTAAGTTATCGACTCAACCGGGCGTTGAATGTGAACTGAAATATCAAGCCATCGAAGCGGTCGGTATTTATGTCCCTGGGGGCAGTGCCCCATTGCCATCGTCAGTTATAATGCAAGGTGTATTGGCGCAGTTAAGCGGTGCAAAAACCGTGGTACTCACTACCCCAGTACAAGGCGATAAAGCAATAAATCCTGCTATTTTATATGCTGCTAAATTATGTGGTATCACCACTATTATTGAAAGCGGTGGTGCAGGCGCGATTGCTGCAATGGCCTACGGCACTGAATCAGTACCTAAAGTGAATAAAATTTTTGGCCCAGGTAATAGCTTTGTGACTATGGCAAAGCAGTTAGTTGCACAAACAATTCCAGGAATGGCGATTGATATGCCAGCAGGTCCATCTGAAGTATTAGTGATAGCAGATGAACGAGCAAATCCAGAGTTTATTGCGGCCGATTTACTCTCACAAGCAGAGCATGGCGCCGACTCGCAAGTTATTTTATTGTGTAACAGCGAAACTATTATTAAACAAACACAAGACGCGCTTACTCGTCAATTAGCTAACTTAAGCCGAAAAGACACCGCTGAACAAGCGTTGGCCAATTCGTCACTTATTTTAGTGGATTCAATAGCGCAAGCATTTGATGTATCAGCGCAATATGGGCCAGAGCACTTAATTTTACAGCTGGCAGATGCAAGCCCGTACCTTGATGCGGTTAAAAATGCAGGTTCAGTATTTGTTGGCGACTACACACCAGAATCGGCTGGCGATTATGCATCGGGTACTAACCACGTATTACCTACTTACGGTTATAGCGCGACATACTCAAGCTTAAACTTGCTTGATTTTTTCCGCACATACACAGTACAAACTATTAGTAAAAGTGGCTTAACAGAGCTTTCAAAAGCTATTTTACCACTGGCAGACGCAGAAGGCCTTGATGCCCACGCTAATGCGGTTTCAATTCGTTTAGAGGCAATAAACAATGAGCAATGAGAGCGCCCAAGCAACCAGCTTATTACCCGAGAATATTAAAGCGCTTGCTGCTTACAGCTCGGCTAAAAGTGAAAAGTTAACAGGCACAACGTGGCTCAATGCCAACGAAAGCCCATATGCTAAAAACCTTGAGTTGAGTATTGAAGATTTAAATCGCTACCCCGACCCTCAGCCACAATTGGTTATTGATCGCTATGCAGCTTATACCGAGCTTAAAAGCGACAATGTCCTTATGACGCGAGGTGCAGATGAAGGCATTGAGCTTTTAGTACGCACGTATTGCCAGCCAGCTAAGGACAGTATTGCGCTGTTTTTGCCTACCTACGGTATGTATAAAGTCACTGCTGATACGCACAATGTGGCTATTAACGCGCTTACTCAAGAGTTATTATTAACAGCCAATGTTGATGATATTGTCACTGCGGTCGGTAGCTCAAAACTGGTGTTTATTTGTAATCCAAATAACCCAACAGGTAGTTTAACGCCGCTAGATAAAGTAAAAGCCATTGCCACTGCGCTTGCAGGTAAAGCATTGGTGATTGTTGATGAAGCCTATATTGAGTTTTGCCCAGAGCAAAGTGCAACACAACTTATAAACGAGTTTAGTAATATTGTAGTGCTACGTACACTGTCAAAAGCGTTTGCGTTGGCAGGCCTGCGAACCGGGTTTACCCTCGCTCAAGCCAGTGTACTTGCGCCCATTCGTAAAGTCATTGCACCGTATCCGGTATCGAGCGTGGTAGCGAGTATTGCAGCGCAAGCCATTGCCCCTGATGCCATTACCTCTATGCGTCGCCAAGTGAGCATTTTAAACAGCTTAAAATTAAAGCTAATAGAGTGGTTAAACGCCTCCCCTGCTGTATTAAAAATTCTCACTGGTGAAGGCAACTTTGTTACCTTAAAATTGGCCGATAAAAACAGCTTTAAAGTTGCCCTTGAACAAGGCTTAGTCATGCGAGCATTTACCTTATACGGTGAAGACGACTGGCTACGCATTTCAATTGGTAGCGAACAAGAATTAGAACAAGTAAAAATTTGGCTCGATGGTTTAACCACCCCAACAGCCCTATCACAACAGGAAGTATCATGAGTAATCCCTATTTATTTATAGACCGTGACGGCACCATTATTGAAGAGCCAATCACCGACAAACAGGTAGATAGCCTTGAAAAGTTGGCTTTTTTACCTGGTGTTATTCCGGCATTATTGCAACTGCAAGCAGCAGGCTATCGCTTAGTGATGGTATCTAATCAAGATGGTTTAGGCACTGACAGTTTCCCTACTGCGGATTTTGACATAGCCCAAGACAAAATGATGGACATACTCAACAGCCAAGGGATTAACTTTGAAGATGTACTCATTTGCCCACACTTTGATGAACAAAACTGCGATTGCCGTAAGCCAAAAACAGGCTTACTGACCGAGCTTATGCGCTCTGGCAACGTAGATTTAGCGCGCTCTTTTGTAATTGGCGACCGCCAAACAGATATTGGTCTTGCGCAAAACTTATGTTGTGAAGGTATTTTATACGATGGTAGCTGGCCTGCTATTGTTACTAAGCTTACAACGGCAAACCGTGAAGGCCGTGTTACACGCAATACCAAAGAAACACAAATTGATGTAGCGGTTAATCTTGATCAAACTAAAAACGGTAGCATAGACACCGGCCTTGGCTTTTTTGATCACATGCTGGATCAAATACGCACCCACGCAAACATTGGCTTAAACATTAAAGCCAAAGGCGATTTACACATAGACGAGCATCACCTTGTTGAAGACATTGGTATTGCCTTAGGGGTTGCTCTTAAACAAGCACTTGGCACAAAATCTCAAATTGCGCGTTATGGTTTTGCATTGCCTATGGATGAATGTAAAGCCGAAGCGCAAATTGACTTATCTGGACGTGCTTCATTTGTGTTAAACGCAAACTTTAGCCGCGAAAAAGCCGGTGATTTAGACGTACAAATGGTAGAGCATTTTTTCAAAAGCTTAAGTGATAACGCTGCAATTAGCCTTATTTTGTCGGTAAGTGACGGTAACTGTCATCACCAAGTAGAGGGCTTGTTTAAAGCATTTTCTCGTGCTCTGCGTATGGCAATTGCACAAGATACTAGTCAACAAACAGCCAGCTCTAAGGGGTGTTTATGATAGCGATAATTAATACCGGTTGTGCCAATATCAACTCGGTACGCTTTGCATTTGAGCGTTTAGGTAAAACCCCTACCGTTATTACCTCGCCAGAACAATTAGCAGGCTATGAGCGCGCTATTTTGCCTGGTGTTGGCCATGCATCTGTGGCTATGAAGCGCCTAGTCGATAATGGTTGGCAGCAAGCCATTAACGAATATCAGCGCCCGCTAATGGGAATTTGCCTGGGGATGCAACTGCTGTGCGAAAGCACCGAAGAAGGTAACGTGCAATGCTTAGGTAAAATACCCGGCCAAGTAAAAGCACTGGATGTAGGTAGTTTAACGTCACCGCATATGGGGTGGAATAACTTATCTATACAACAAGCGCACCCACTAACCAAAGGGCTGCATAAAGACGATCAGGTTTATTATGTGCACAGCTTTGCGCATACCGTTAACGATGCCACTTTAGTCAGTAGTGAATACGGGCAAACTTTTTCAGCCATTGTCGCTAAAGATAATTATGCCGGTATGCAATTTCACCCAGAGCGAAGTGCTAAAGTAGGCACTCGTTTATTACAAAACTTTCTAGATTGGCAGTTATAAGCGACTGTTAATAAATAATAAAAGAGATACACAGTGATTATTCCAGCATTAGACGTATTACAAAATCAAATTGTACGTTTGTATCAAGGTAAATATGATACCGCACAGTTTTACCCCTTTGAACTTGGCGCTCGCCTGAAAGAATACGCTGACAGCGGCGCGGGTAAACTGCACCTTGTTGATTTAGAAGGGGCACGCGATCCCAGTAAAAAACAATGGCAACATATTCAAGCAGCCACAAAAGCACTGAATGTGCCCTATCAAGTGGGTGGGGGTATTCGTTCAGAGCAAGATGTGAGCGATTGGTTAAAAGCCGGTGCAAACCAAGTGGTTATTGGTTCAATGGCAGTTGAAAAGCGTGAACAGGTTAAAGCTTGGATTGAGCAATTTGGCGCTGAGCACTTTGTAATTGCCCTTGATGTTAATAAAACAGAGTCCGGCTGGGCGCCAGCAACCCATGGTTGGTTAAATGAATCTGAGTTTGGGCTATTTGAACTTATTGATTTTTATGTAGAGCTGGGCATTATTGATTTTTTATGCACGGACATCAGTAAGGACGGCACCATGACCGGCCCCTCTTTTGCGCTTTATGAAGATTTAATTAATCATAATGCAGATATTAAAGTACAAGCGTCGGGTGGTGTGAGTTCATTAGATGATATTAAAAAGCTAAATGAACTTGGTGTTGGCGGCGTAATTTTAGGCAAGTCTTTATTAGATGGTGCTTTTAGCGTAGAAGACGCGCTTAAATTAAGCTAAAAATATAGCTCTAAAAAAGGCACAGGTGCGAGCGCATCTGTGCCTTTTTTGTATAAAACTATTAGTTTATTTATGCTTACCAGGTAACATAGAGCCTAATACGCCATCTTGCTTTATTAAACCATGATAAAGCGCGGCACTAACATGCATAAAGATAAACAATAAAAATGCATAAGCAATTAAACCATGTGCTTCACGGAAAAAAGCATACGTTTCAATATCTTTACTAACTAAGCTGGGCAAAGTAAATAAACCAAAAAAGCTCACATGACGGCCATCAGCGCTTTGCATTAACCAACCAGAAATCGGCATTAAAATCATAGATGCATATAAACCCACTTGGGTTAAATGCGCGGCTAGTGCTTGAGCCTTAGGCACACTCGGTGGTAATGCAGGACTGGTGGTGACGACTTTATTGATTAATCTAATAGCAACTAACACTAACGCTAAAATACCAAATGACTTATGCAGCGCAATGGCCTCTACTTGCCAAACCGCTAAACTTTGTACCATCGACAAACCAAGAAATAACATAGAAAGTATGATTAACGCCATCGCCCAGTGAATAAGCATACTCGACGCTGAGTATTTATTAATTGTTTTCATTCGATATTTCCTGTTATTAATTATTTAAAAGTACTTCTTTAGCACGACGACGAAATGACTCAGCATAAGCCGCGCCACGGGCACGTAATATAGGATCGGCGCTTGGCTCTATCCCTGTAGGAAGTACCAAGGGATCAAAGTTCATATCAGCACACACGCCTCCTTCTTGCGCCTGAAGCCTTGAGATAACTAACGTACCGGCATTTATGGTTTTACGTGATTGAGGCCATAAAACAGTTGGGTTATTTTCATCATCCTCTTCGGTTGCAAAGCTAAACAGCATGTCGAATTTAACGGGGGCTTGAGCAACTTGATCTTTAAGTTGTAGCTGCAATGCATCGGCTGAATCATTATTAAGTGGTTGAATGTTTTCATCACTTAATTGTGGTTTAGCTATCCAACGTACGGCGTGCTTTTTATTATTTTCATCAACCAAATAAAAGGCATTAATACTGTGGTATTGCTCAGTGGCAAAACTGCTGGTTGGTTTATAACTTGCTTTCCAGTTATTAAATGCGGCACTTTCAGGGTGTGCGGCAAAAAAGGCTTTAATTTTTTCAGGACTGCGTTTTTTAGTTACCGGATCAGGGGATAGCGCTTGTAACTGTTTAAAGAACGCATCTGGCGTCGCTACAGCCATAACTGGAGGCGTGTTCATTGCTACGCGCCATTCTTGGTTATCATCGGTAGTTATAGAAAACGCTAAACTGCGCACCGGTGCTTTTAAATCAGGCGCGGTTGGGTTATTGCCCGCAATAGAAAAACGGCCAACAAAAGGAGTGGCCCCTAAATCAAATACCTTTGCTTGCGAATATTTAGCAAGCTCACCGGTAGACTCAAACGACCCCGCTAAACAAATACCTTTTGCATGGGCTCGACGAAAACCCGCATGGGCTTGATCACCTTGTTGTAAATTAACAAAACGCTGCGCAGTAACCGCATCGCTGTTAAAAGCGCCGGTAAAATATAAAATCGTCAGTGCAAATAAAGTGATTATTGCAATTAAGGTGATTTTTTTACTCATGGTAGGATTAGACCTCGTATGATTATTTTCATGATGATTATGTTTGGAATTTTTCATAGTTTTAATTACGTCTTTAAATTAATGGCTAACCATTACTGAGATATGCTTTAGATCGGATAGCTTTTATTTAGTTATACCGACACGACACTCACAAGACCGACCCCAAGCAATTAATATTTCAATTTAATTAATAAAAACCGCACTTTAAGTATTTTAAATTCCAAAAATATAATCTTTATGAGCTGCGCTTTAAAAAAGCCGATTGTTAATTATACTAATGTTGATACAAAGCAAGCATTAGGGTACTGATTTATTACGTTCTACAAAATCACACAAATTAAAACAAAACCGTACAGCAATAATAAACTGTTGAAATTAAAATATTATTTATTACTCACTCGTTATCTACTGCTTTTTTCAAGTAGTAAGTAGTTATAGCTTAATAAACAGCAGTACAGGTAAATTCGAAAATAAACACATTTACGCATTTTATAATTTTGAACCACACAAAAATGCCAACGATTAACACCGCACTTTTTATTTAAGGTAAGCAAGATGATCAATAAACCATGTTTTACTAAATTTAATTTTATTAGTATTGCGCTACTGTTGTTAGCCGGTTGTTCAGATAGCGAAGTCAGCACTCAAAAGCAAAACAAGCCACGCCCTGTTAAGTTAATAACCATTGATGATGGCTCTCAATCAAAAACACTCACCTATCCTGCCACTATAGATACAATAAACAGCTCAAAACTGGCCTTTCAGGTCAGTGGTAAACTTGAAAAGCTCAACGTTATTGCTGCGCAAAACGTAAAAAAAGGAGACGTAATAGCCGCATTAGAGCAACGAAACTTTGTTAATGAGGTTAAGTCGAGCAAAATACAGTTTGAAACGGCCAACAATGATTATCAACGTGGTTTAAAGCTTGCAAAAGACGGTGTTATTTCACAGCGAGATATAGAGCAACTAAAATCTAAAAAAGAAGTGGCCGAATCACAATATGACTCAGCGCAAAAGGCATTATCTGACAGTAAAATCATAGCGCCTTACGATGCCATTGTTGCAGAAGTTCCAGTAAAGCAGCTTGAAAACATCAGTGCTGGGCAACATGTAGTTACCCTATTTGGTAAAGGTGAAATGGAAGCGGTTGTAAATATTCCCGCGTCTATTGTGGCCACGGTAGATTCTAAACAAAACAATGTAGCGACTGTTATTTTACAAGATGTATCGGCTGCGCCTATCCCTGCCACATTTAGACGTGCGAATTTAGAAGCCGACTCAGCCAGTCAAACCTATGAAGTACGCTTTTCGTTTGCTGTACCCAATAACCTTAATATATTACCTGGCATGAATGCCAGCCTAAAAATAGAACGTCAAACAAGTTCAAACGCAACACGACTGGCTGTCCCTACCTTTGCTATTTTTGAAGAAAACGGCCAGCATTTCGTATGGACTGTTGACCAACAAACAATGCAAGTATCAAAAACACTCGTTGCTATTGAGCAAGGTATTGGCGAACAACTGATTATTACTGAGGGCTTAAAAGCAGGTGATGTGATTGTAGGTGCAGGTGCAAACTATGTGACTGAGGGTATGAAAGTACGTCCTTGGACTAAAGCATAGGAGCGCAGTCATGGATTTAGCAAAGTGGACAATAAATAATAAATTAATTAGCACTATACTCATCATTTTAACGCTTGGCTTTGGTTTTTCGTCATACAAAAACATGGCTCGGTTTGAAGACCCCGAATTTATAATTCGCACCGCGCAAGTATTTGTTTCTTATTTAGGCGCGAGCCCGCTTGAGGTTGCTAAAGAAGTGACCGAGCCGCTTGAGCGTGCCATTCAAGAGTTACAAGAAGTCGATACTATATCGTCGACCTCATCAACGGGCTTATCTGAAATTAAAGTAGAAATTAAATCAGAATTTTCGCCAACCAAATCTGAGCTACAAGTTATTTGGACTAAACTCAGAAACAAAATTAACGATACTCGCCCAACACTTCCTCCTGGTACAGGGACCCCCAAAGTGTTTGATGATTATGGCGATGTATATGGCTTAAGTTATTTAATTACTGCCGAAGGTTACTCCCCCGATGAACTGCATGCCTATGCTAAAACGCTACAAAGTGACATTTTACAAGTAGACGGTGTAGCGAAAGTTGCCATGACGGGCGTACAACAAGAGGGAATATTTGTAGAAATTGCTCGAGAAGAGTTAGCCTCTTTAGGTGTATCTATCAATAACATTTACGG
The DNA here is from genome assembly GCF_000497975.1 of Pseudoalteromonas sp. TB41. Classification (NCBI taxonomy): domain Bacteria; kingdom Pseudomonadati; phylum Pseudomonadota; class Gammaproteobacteria; order Alteromonadales; family Pseudoalteromonadaceae; genus Pseudoalteromonas; species Pseudoalteromonas sp. TB41. Next base: position 35,628 of record NZ_AUTH01000033.1, read on the forward strand.
TATTTTGGATGAACAAAACGCCGTATTGAGTGCAGGTAATACCCAAATTGGCGATCAACGTATTTTTATTGATCCCACCGGCGAATTAAACTCCGTTGATACCATTAAAAACCTACTGGTAAGTGCCAGCGCTAAAGGTAAAACAATTTACCTAAAAGATATTGCCAATGTATACCGCGGTTTTCAAAGCCCAGCAACCAAGTTAGTGCGCTACAACTCTAAGCCTGCCATATCCCTGGGGGTTGCCAGTGTATTAGGCGCTAATGTGGTAAAAGTGTTTGACCGCGTTGATGATAAAGTAAAGCAAACTGAAAACCTCAGACCGCTTGGCATCAGCGTGCATGAGTTTTACCACCAAGGAAAAGTGGTACAAGACTCAGTCGATAACTTTGTGGTTAATGTATTAGTCGCGCTGGTGATTGTCATGGTCACGCTACTGCTATTTATGGGGTTGCGCTCTGGGATTATTATTGGCGCCGTATTACTGCTAACTATTTTTGCGACACTTGCTACCATGGACTTTAGCGGTATACCCATGCACCGTATTTCCTTAGGTGCGCTTATTATTGCCCTCGGTATGATGGTTGATAATGCGATTGTGGTGACAGAAGGAATTTTGGTAGGCACACAACAAGGGCGTAAAAAGTTAGACATTGCCAGTGAAGTTGTAAAACAAACTAAATGGCCACTACTTGGCGGTACATTAGTCGGCATTGTTGCCTTTGCACCTATTGGCCTCGCACCGGGCGATACCGCTGAATTTACCGGCCATTTATTTTGGGTTATTTTAATCTCTTTGTTATACAGCTGGTTATTTGCCATTACCCTAACTCCCCTGTTTTGTTATTGCTTGTTTAAAGAACAAGATGGCGATACCTCCGGTTCAGCAAAACCTAATAAGCTCATGGCACTGTATCAATCGGTTGTAGTGTCGGCACTTCATCATCGCTGGTTAACGGTTACTGTTGTGGTTGCCATGTTTAGTGTGTCTATGTGGGGTTTTCAATTTGTAAAATCAGGGTTTTTCCCAGCTTCCACCACGCCGCAAATGGTGGTTGATTTTTGGTTACCACAAGGCACCGATATTGAAAAAACCAAAAAAGACATGCTCAAACTGGAAGCGTTTGTAAAACAACAAAACGGCGTTGAAGGCATACAAACGCTTATTGGCGGTGGCGGATTACGTTACATGCTTATTTATGGCAGCGAATCACCCAACAGTTCTTACGGGCAAATTTTAGCTAAAGTCGATGACTATAAAAAACTAGATCAACTCTTACCTAGGGTACAAAACTACATCGATAATAACTTTGTGGATGCGCAAGGCAAAGTATGGCGCTTTGTAATGGGCCCAGGTGGTGGCTCTAAAATAGAAGCCACATTTAAAGGCCCCGATCCGAGTGTATTAAGAGAGCTGGCAGCAAAAGCAAAAGCCATATTAATTGATGATGGCGGTGCGTTATCAATTAAAGACACCTGGCGACAACGCATTAGTGTTATTGAGCCACAGTACTCAGCCATTAATGCACAGCGCGCAGGTGTAACGCGCAAAGCTGTTGCTGAAGCACTGCAACAAAACTTTTCAGGGCAAGTGGTTGGGCAGTATCGTGAAGGCGAAGAGCTCATTCCTATTATCGTCAGAGCGCCACAAAAAGAACGCGTAGACATAAACGACATTGGTAACATTCAAGTGCAAAGCAATATCACCGGTGAAACACTGCCTCTTGCTCAAGTCACCAATGGCTTTAAAACCGTATGGCGCGACGGCATATTAAAACGTGAAGACCGTGAATGGACCATAAAAGCCCAAGCCGATCCACTGCCAGGGGAGCTTGCTTCTGAGTTATTTAATAGAGTAAAACCAAAAATAGAAGCCATTGAACTACCACAAGGCTACCGCCTAGAATGGGATGGCGAATATGGTCAATCGAAAGAGTCTAACGAAATGCTGGCCTCAACTATTCCACTGGGTTTTTTAGCCATGGTACTCATTGTTATTGTGTTATTTAACGCATTAAAACAACCTATTATTATTTGGCTTGTGGTGCCATTAGCCTTAATTGGTGTTGTTTTTGGGCTGGTTACTACACAAATCCCATTAGAGTTTATGGGTATATTAGGATTACTGTCGCTCTCTGGTTTATTGATTAAAAATGCCATTGTATTAGTGGATCAGATGGATATGGAAATACGCCAAGGAAAACCACGCTATGAGGCCATTATCGATTCGGCAAATAGTCGGGTAAGACCAGTAATGATGGGCACACTCACCACCGTACTAGGGGTAATACCACTATACTTTGATGCGTTTTTCCAATCGATGTCAGTGGTACTGGTGTTTGGGTTACTGTTTGCCACCCTACTGACTTTAATTGTGATCCCCGTACTCTACGCGATATTTATGAACGTAAAAACAGATGAACATATACATAGTTAATTGTTGATCACACTGAATCTTGGTCAAATGTTATGAACACTTTGATCAAGATTCACCCTACTTTAGTCAAAAATTACAGAATAAACGCACAACCATAATGGCAATAAACGCACTTTCTAATTATTATATTAATATCAAACAGCAGTATTTTTAAATTAACGATAACAATTCTACTGTCCGCCCCATATTAAATTTAGTCGCTTTTGTTATTCAATAATAATTGGCTCGGAAACTTTATATGCCATTACAACGCTTACTTATTCTATTTATATCACTGGCGTTAAGTGAAGCCATTATTATGATGTTATTGGCATCATTTGTTACGAAATATACAGGCATCTGGTTTTCTGTAATATTAGATGCCAGCCTTATCTCATTCATTGCTATTATTACTATTCACTACTTATTTAATGATAGTGACTTTGTAAAAAACCAACAATCGAGAACCGAATTCCTAACATTTAAAATAGCTATGATCGTTTTTACGATTGAGGCTTTAGTTATGTTTGCCTTTAATTTTGACGAATTTGTTTTACAGCAATGGCAAGTCATAGCAATTGATAGCTTAATACTCAGTAGTCTGAGTGTGCCTATAATTTACTTTTCCATTATTAAACCTGCCTTCTTGCCCTTACAAGAGCAAAATTCGCAAAAGCTAAACACAACCATATTTACTAGCCTACTGACCTATTTTTGCTCTGCAATTATTTTATATATTGCCTTGTATATGTTTTACGAAAACCAAATACAAACGCGTATAGGTTCTGTTATTCAAAAAGAGAAAAATGAGTTAAAACAAGCTAAATATTCGTTTTTACAACAACTTAATCATGCATCTCGTGATCTGTTAATTCTTAAAAATAATCACCACTTTAAGGAACAGCGTTTTTTTAGTAATGAAAACAAAACACTATTAGAACAGGACTATTTTAATTTTATCACCATAAAAAATTATTACACCCAAATAAGAATTCTTAGCTTAAAAGGCCAAGAGTTAATAAGGGTGCAAAGAGAAAATAACAGTACCGTTATCGTACCTCCAGACAAGCTTCAAGATAAAAGCGATCGATACTACTATAAACGCGGGATAAAGCTCAGCCCTGATGATATTTTTATATCTCCATTAGATTTAAATATTGAAAATGGTCAAATTGAAAGGCCATTAAAACCAATGATCCGTTTAGGCTCAGTGCTAGTTGACAAAAACAATGAAAAGATTGGCTTACTTATAATAAATCTCGGAGGTGTGCATTTACTTAGTCAATTAGAAAATATTTCTAAAAGCTCACTAGGTGACATTATGCTCTTTAATGAAGAAAGTTACTGGTTATTTGGTGATGTACAAAAACAATGGGCTTTTATGTTTGCCAATAAACCCAAGCAACGTTTTCAAGATATCCATCCAGATATATGGCAAGCGATGGAAACTAAAACAAATGGGATCATTGAAAAGGATAGCAACATTTATATTTTTGAACACATGACCTTACTAGATCAAGTACCAACACTTGATAATCAGAGAAATAGCAACGGGAAATGGCCCAAATGGAAGTTAGTAAATAAGGTCCCTCTATCACTGATTGAAAACGAATTTAATAGTTTAAAAAAATTGATTGTTTTGCTCTATCTAGGTGTAATGTTATTAATGATATGAATCGCCCCGAGTTCATCGGAGACCAGTTTGTTTAAGTCAGGCCACTTTACCTGACTCGTTTAAATTATCATAGTAGTCTGTTTCATATTGAGCTGGTGAAATATACCCAATTGAAGATAATAAGCGTTGATTATTAAACCAATTGACCCACTCTAACGTTGCGTATTCAACAGCATCAACATTCTTCCACGGGCCATTTCTGCGAATAATCTCTGTTTTAAATAATCCATTTATTGTTTCAGCCAATGCATTGTCATAAGAGTCACCCACACTGCCTACAGACGCTTGAATTCCAGCTTCAGCAAGTCGCTCAGTGTATCGTATAGACAAATATTGGCTGCCTCTGTCGCTGTGGTGAATTAACCCTTCGGGGTTGCCACGATGCCAAATAGCTTGCTCTAACGCATCAAGAATAAGCTCTGTGTGCATTGTCGTTGATACACGCCAACCTACAATGTATCGTGAAAAAACATCTATCACGAAAGCGACATAAACAAACCCACTCCATGTGGCAA
>NZ_AUTH01000034.1:0-15440 GCF_000497975.1 Pseudoalteromonas sp. TB41
TTAATTGGTGAATTTTTTTGCTACAATTGGCGGGCAAATAAAGTGAATGAGTTTAATGTCGCCAAATTCAGTGGTTACTGTACTTAGTTGGTGAGATTGTACTTGTTTACAAATTGTTTTTACGGAAGCGATACTATAGTCATTTGGTTTCATACTCGAGCTAACTTAATCAACTATTTGAGCAAGTCAGGATTATTCGAGCAGGAGGCTGTGAATAACCTTGTTTTAAACAAGGGTTTTAATTATGATCGTTTCTCTTTTAAAATTCGAAAAATTAACCTGCTGTAACTGATGTTCTCAATATAGCAAGTGTTGAGAATCATAGTGGAGATAAGTGGATGAGCAATGCGCCTGTAGACAATGGCCGACGTCGCTTTTTAACCATAGCTACCTCTGTTGTTGGTGGTGTTGGTGCGGCTGGGGCTGCTGTTCCTTTTATTGCGTCTTGGAATCCAAGTGAGCGAGCTAAATCTGCGGGTGCGCCTGTAGAAGTAGATATCAGCAAACTTGAGCCAGGACAATTAATACGTGTCGAGTGGCGTGGTAAACCTGTATGGGTTGTATCACGGACCCCAAAAATGCTTGAGCAGATGAAAGAACATGAAGGTCAACTTCGTGATCCGCAATCGCAAGAGCCACAACAATTAGAATCATCAACCAATGATTTCCGTTCATTACGCCCAGAGATTTTTGTCGCTGTAGGTATTTGTACGCATTTGGGTTGTTCACCTAGCTTTTTACAAGGTGGCTTTGGTGAGAAAGTGGAAGGGACTGATGACGGTTTTTACTGTCCATGTCACGGTTCTAAGTTTGATATGGCTGGCCGTGTATTCCAATCGGTACCTGCACCATTAAATTTAGAAATTCCACCATATACTTTTCTTGATGAGACCACTATTTTAGTGGGCGAAGAACAAGGGGTGGCCTAATGTTTGGTAAAATTGTTGAGTGGATAGACGACCGTATCCCAATGACACGTGTTTGGAACATGCACATTGCACAGTATCCAGCACCAAAAAACTTTAACTTCTGGTACTTCTTCGGCTCTCTAGCTATGTTAGTACTGGTAAACCAAATACTTACAGGTATTTGGTTAACGATGAACTATGTACCATCTGCTGAAGGTGCATTCGCATCAGTAGAATACATCATGCGTGATGTAGAGTACGGTTGGTTATTACGTTATTTGCATTCAACGGGTGCATCTGCGTTTTTCATCGTTGTTTATATGCACATGTTCCGTGGCATGATCTACGGTTCTTACCAAAAACCACGTGAATTACTGTGGTTATTCGGTATGTTCATTTTCTTAGCCCTAATGGCTGAAGCATTCATGGGTTACTTATTACCATGGGGCCAAATGTCGTTCTGGGGTGCACAGGTAATCATTTCATTATTCGGGGCTATCCCGGTTATTGGTGATGATTTAACACTGTGGATCCGTGGTGACTATGTAATTTCAGGTGCAACGCTCAACCGCTTCTTTGCATTACATGTAATTGCACTGCCATTGGTTATTGTTATCTTAGTATTTTTACACATTGTTGCACTACACGAAGTGGGTTCAAACAACCCAGACGGTATTGATAACAAACGTAAAAAAGGAACTGTGGCTGAAGAAGATAAGCCTAAATTTAAGTTCCATGAATACTACACTGATAAAAAAGACATCATTGATGCGATACCGTTCCACCCTTATTACACAGTAAAAGATATTGTGGGTGTGGTTGGTTTCTTAATCTTGTTCTGTTGGGTTGTGTTCTTTATGCCTGCTATGGGTGGTTTCTTCTTAGAAGCGCCAAACTTCGAAGCAGCTAACCCACTTAAAACACCAGAGCATATTTTCCCTGTTTGGTACTTTACGCCGTTTTATGCAATCTTACGTGCGATTCCAGACAAGCTAATGGGTGTTGCAGCAATGGGTGCATCTATTGTCGTGCTAGCATTATTGCCTTGGATTGACCGTGGTTCGGTTCGTTCAGTTCGTTACCGTTGTGGTTTCCACAAATGGAACATTGCAGGCTTTGTAGTTACTTTCGTTCTTTTAGGTTGGGTTGGTGCTACACCTCAAACTGACTTTAAAACACTTGTTTCGCAAATCTGTACTGTGACTTACTTTATGTTCTTCGTACTGTTATTTGTTTACAGTAAGAATGAAAAAATTAAGCCATTGCCTGAGAGGTTAACGAAATGATGAAAAAGCTACTTATTGGTTTATTCGCTTTATCAGTAAACGTATTACCAGCAATGGCGGCAGGCCCGTCAGTTCCTCTAATGGAAGCGGGTAACGATATATCTGATCAACCTTCTTTGCAACGTGGCGCAAAGTTGTTCATGAACTACTGTCTTGGTTGTCACCAAATGCAGTATCAACGTTATGAACGTACTTTCCGCGATATTGGTATTCCAACAGAGATTGGTCAAGAGCAACTTATTTTTGATGGTTCAAAAGTAGGTAGTCATATCAATAATGCAATGAAGAAAGAAGATGCTGCAAAATGGTTTGGTGCGGCTCCGCCGGATCTAACAAATGTTGCGCGTGTGCGTGGCAGTGATTGGATTTATACCTATTTAAAATCGTTTTACAAAGATGAATCTCGTCCGTTTGGCGTAAATAATACGTTATTCCCATCGGTGGGTATGCCACATGTTCTTCAAGAGTTGCAAGGTGTTCCTACTGCAATTACTGAAGAAGTAACAGTAAATGGTAAAACAACCACTCATATTACTGGTACAGAAACAGATGGTACGGGCGAATTAAGTGTAGATGAATATGACCAAGCAGTTCGTGATTTAACGAATTTCCTAGAGTATGTAGGTGAACCTACACGTCTCGAATCGGAAGCGCTAGGTATTAAGGTACTTGGATTCTTAGTGATTCTATTTATCTTGGCATTTATGCTGAAGAAAGAATACTGGAGAGATGTTCATTAAGTTTGAACATATTTAAAGGTAATTTTGCAATAGGGGCTTAAGCCCCTATTGCTGTTTTAGTTATTTAATGGAGGTAGGCATGGCCGTAGCTGCCAATAAGCGCCCTGTAATGACCCTTTTTTCTGGTGCTAACTGTATGTATAGCCACCAAGTACGCATTGTACTTGCTGAAAAAGGTGTAAGTGTAGATATTCATATGGCTGAAAAGGATAATCTGCCAGAAGCACTTCACGAAATTAACCCTTACGGCACAGTGCCAACACTGATTGACCGTGAGCTTGGTTTATATCAGGCAAACATCATCATGGAATACCTTGATGAACGTTTTCCTCATCCTCCACTAATGCCTGTATACCCGGTCATGCGTGGTCGTAGTCGTTTAATGATGCACCGTATTGATACTGATTGGTACAGCCTAGCTGAAAAAATCATTAACAACACGTCTGATGCGGCGCAAGCGCGTAAAGAGCTGACAGAAGCATTACTTGCAATAGCACCGATCTTTAGTGAAGCGCCTTACTTTATGAGTGAAGAGTTTAGCTTGGTTGATTGTTACTTAGCTCCACTATTATGGCGTTTACCTGAGTTTGGTATTGAGCTAAATGGTGCAGGCTCTAAAGAACTTAAAGAGTATATGATCCGTTTATTTGAACGTGAATCATTCCAAGCTTCTTTAACTGAAGCAGAGCGTGAGATCCGTTTATAATGACTTCTAACCGTCCTTATTTACTTCGCGCTTTTTTTGATTGGATTGTTGATAACGAATGCACGCCACACTTAGTGGTTAATGCTGACTTTCCTGCAGTGCAAGTGCCAACACAGTTTGTTCAAGATGGCCAAATTGTATTGAACATAAGCCCTTCGGCGGTTACGCAGTTTTCGTTAGATAATACTCAGCTTAGCTTTAACGCGCGCTTTGGCGGCCAGCCGATGCAAGTGTACGTGCCTTTAGGGGCTGTACTTGCAATATATGCACGTGAAAATGGCGAAGGCACAGTCTTTACTGCAGATGAGTTTTTAGAGGACGAAGACGATTTTGCTCCAGAGCTTGAAAGTGTCGATTCATCACCTGAACTAGTTGATGAAACACCTGATCCTAAGCCTGAAAAGAAAAAAGGCTCACATTTACGCGTTATAAAATAACCCGTAAATGTTAGATAAAAACCGCTTAATAAGCGGTTTTTTTATACCTGTATGAAAATATTAGGTTAAAGGTTAAAAAGGCTCACGAGCGACGAGCTGCGAGAAGCGAGCAACGGGCCTAGAGACTCGAATTAATTAGTTGGGCTAATGGTTGTTGTTTTCTCATTTACTGCTCATTCACTTCTCTTTGTGCAAAAAGATCTTGAAGAGATTCTATTTACCACAGAGGGTGCAGAGCACACAGAGAAAATGATTAAAAACATGTTTTATTTGCTTTGTCTTCTCTGTGTAGCGCGAAGCACCTCGGTGTTCTCTGTGGTAAGAAATGTTTTGTAGGCGGGGCTTTATGCCGCGCAGGTGGCTTTAGGTAATAAATTTATTCACAAAGAGGTAAGAGGCGCTGTGCTTTTAGATCTAGTGAAAAAACAATTAATCACTCGGGCTAATGGTTGTTGTGTTCTCATTTACTCCTCATTCACTTCTCTTTGTGTAAAAAGATTTTAAAGAGATTTTATTCACCACAGAGGGGGCAGAGCACACAGAGAAAATGATTAAAGGCATGTTTTATTTGTCCTGTCTTCTCTGTGTAGCGCGAAGCGTCTCTGTGTACTCTGTGGTAAGAAATGTTTTGTAGGCGTGGCTTTATGCCGCGCAGGTGGCTTTAGGTAATAAATTTATTCACAAAGAGGTAAGAGGCGCTGCGCTTTTAGATCTAGTGAAAAAAACAATTAATCACTCGGGCTCATGGTTATTGTTTTCTCATTTACTCCTCATTCACTTCTCTTTGTGCAAAAAGATCTTAAAGAGATTTTATTCACCACAGAGGGGGCAGAGCACACAGAGGAAATGATTAAAGAAATGTTTTATTTGTCCTGTCTTCTCTGTGTAGCGCGAAGCGCCTCGGTGTTCTCTGTGGTAAAAATGTTTTTTAAGTGGGGCTTACGCCGTGCAAGTTTGATTTAAGTTCACGGGCGACGGGCGACGGGCGACGGGCTGCGAGAAGCGGGTTAAGATTGACTGGTGTAGCAGCGGATTTTTAGTGATTCTATTTATCACAGAGGGTGCAGAGCACACAGAGAAAATGATTAAATACATGTTTTATTTGCTTTTTTTCTCTGTGTAGCGCGAAGCGCCTCAGTGTACTCTGTGGTTCAAAATGGTTTTGTAGGCGGGGCTTTATGCCGCGCAGATTTGGTTTAAAGTTCACGGGCGACGGGCGACGGGCGACGGGCAGCGGCTAAGGCTGCGAGAAGCGGGTTAAGCTTGGATGATGTAGCAGCGGATTGATTCTGCGTTTATTAGTGATAATGCGCGAGGTAAACTCTCGCCTACAGATATAAAAAAACCTTGCGATGTTAACCGCAAGGTTTTTAAATTTCTCGAACCTCGAACCTCGAACCTCGAACCTCGAACCTCGAACCTCGAACCTTATTCTTTACAAATACTCAAACACTTTAATAACACGCTCTACGCCAGAGATATTACGGGCAATATTAACGGCTTGGTTTGCTTCAGCGTCAGATACTAGCCCCATTAAGTATACTTCGGCATTTTCAGTCACTACTTTTATATTATTACTGCTGATGTTTTCAGCCGCTAAAAGCTGCGCTTTTACTTTTGAGGTTAACCATGAGTCGTGAGTTTGCGTGGTGATACCAATATTAGAGCCAATGCGTAGTTGGTTGTGAATTTTACGAATGCCAGATAGGTTCTCAATGGTTTTAAACGCTTGGTTTTTCATTTCTTGGTTAGGAACTTGCCCTACCATTAAAACCACGCCATTAACGCTTATAACGCTGATATGAGCAAACTTATTAAGACGTTCATCTTCACTAATAGCAATGCTGGCTTTTATTTCAATGTTGTTGTCGTCTATTTGCGAGCCAATGGTTCGTCTATCGTTTGCTGCAGTAACAGCACTGGCTGTGCCGGCCACTACAGCAGCAGCACAACCTTGTAATAACACAACGGTGCCTAAAATAATCAGGGAGCGTTTAAACATAATTTTCATCCTGCGGGAAAAGAGTTAAATCTACCAATTCACTTAAACAGTGAAGGTTAACTAAATGCGATTCAATAATGCGACTAGGGCGTTTAGACGGTGTACGTATTTCTACATCGTTGTGCCCAAGTAAGCCAACGAGTTCGCCGCCATCATCACCTACCATTACTATGACCTTCATATCTTTGGTTAGTGCCGCTTCTACTGCAGAAATTATATGTTTTTCATTGCCATTAATTGCTAATGCAAGGAGCAAATCACCTTGCTGAGCAAAGGCACGTACTTGGCGTGCAAAGGTATCGTGGTCATCTATTTGATGGCCTTGACCTAGGTTAATATTTTCTTGCGAAAGGGCGATTGCAGGTAAGCAAGGGCGCTCTGTTTCGTAAAAGTTTACTAATACGCCAGCCATGTGTTGTGCCAGCATATGGCAATTTGCTGTGCCGCAACATATCAGTTTATTACCATTGATCAGGCTTTGTGCAATGGTGAATGCCGCTGATTCCAATGCGCTAGGAAGTACTTCACCTGCTGCAATTTGAACTTGAATACTTTCTTTAAAAATTTCTTTTATTGTGTCTTGCATGGATTACCAACAATTAATATCTAATTCTGTGTGAGCTCACACCCGCTTTATTAAGGATGATTATTTTTAGAAGCAGCTTGTTAATTTTTAACTACGCATTATGCATTTAGCTGTTGTAATAATTGCTCACTCATTTGTATGTGCTCGGTATTAAAATACGTTTTTTAGCCAGTTTATGTGTAGTGATGGCTCGCCTGTTATAGCAACATAATCAATACGTAATGGCTGATTTTTTAAATTTTTAGCCGCGAGGTAATGATAAATAGCTCGTCTTAATTTTGCTTGCTTTTGCGGGCTTAAAGCATAATTAGCGCCGCCTTTTATATTATTTTTACGAAACTTAACCTCAACAAACACTAAGGTGTCACCGTCTTTCATAATGACATCAAGTTCGCCATAGGGGCAGTAGTAATTACGCTCAATCGCTTTTAAGCCTTGTGCTTCTAAATACTTTTGCGCTTGGCGCTCATAATACTGGCCTTTTTCACGACTATTTTGCCACAGCTGTTTAAACCACGACATGTCGACCCCTTAGTTAATTATGGTTATGCCATCATTAGCTGATTGCATAAATAGCGGTACAGGGCGTTGTGTTTTTAACTCCACCGGTTTTATTCGACGGTTGCTGTAATGAGCCCATTGCAGTGAACGTTCAATATCACCGGCACTATTAATCGACAATTTACCGCTCAACCCTGAAAAGTATTTATCGGGTGTAACACTCAATTGTCTAATATCGTTAAGCATGGTGACGGAATCATAAGCCATCGCAAATAAACGTTGGCTTATATCGGCTTGTTCAGGCCATAAATCATTGTATTGCTGACGCAGATTATGTTGCTTAATTTGTGAGTCTAACATCCAAGGCAGTTCAGTAAAGTAGAGTCCGTCTAAATCACCTTTGTCAGTGGTATCTATTTGCTTACTGTGGCTTTTAGAGCTGGCGTAAATAGGAATTCTATCGGCAAAGGTACTCACATTAACATCAAGGTAAGGCTTAATTAATCGGGTTTCAATGGCGTCGCCGAGTATGTAAATGGCATCAATATCTCCACGTGAGCGTGTTTCGCTTTCAACTTCTTTATTAAAAAGTGCTTTAACAGATTTAATGCGCTCTTTTGACTTATCAACTTCTAACAAGCTAGTAATCGTATTGGGCATATCTTTGTTATCGTTATAAAAACCAACTTGCGTGGTTGTTTCACTATAGCGTTGCCACTGCAGATTAAAGTAGTCAACTAAGCGCTGGCCATTGGTATTATTTGGCGCTAGCAACATCGGCTTTTGATAACCCTGTGCTAAAAAGTGCTCTAGCGTTTGCTGTACTTCATGTTCAGGATTAAGCGCAAAAAAGTAATGTTGCAGCGAGGTTCTTTCGCCATCAAAGGTATTTAAATGTAAGGTGGGTATATCGAGTAATGTATTGGTATTAGCGAGCTTATCTATATTGGCTTTTAATAGTGGGCCAATAACAAAGTCAGGCTGTAACTGAGAAATTTGTGTGCTCAACGCTTCTGTTTCAGTGTTTTCATCTATAAACAGTGTTTCGTTGATCTCTTTTTTATCAAGCGCTGCCAATATACCGGCTTTTAAGGCATCCCCAAGGCGCTTATTAGCACCTGACTGAGGTAGTAAAACAACCAAACGCTCAATATTAATTGGCGCTAATTCATTAGCATACGTTTCTTGTTTTGGCAGTACATTGTTACCAGGATGCCCCAGGTAACGGCGGCGCCAATTATTAATGGCTTGGTCTAAATCAACCGAGCTGTTGGCGTAAACTTGATGATACAAAGCTAAGTTAACCCAACCTTGTTGGATCACAGAACCACGGTTAAATCGTTCTAATGCGTAAGATGAGAGTTGCTTTAAATTTTTCCAAAGTGCATCACTAAGCTGAGGAATTGAAATAGTGTTTTTAGTTGCAGATTCTGACGCCGCAAAAAAATAGGGTGCAGCACGTTTTGGCAAGTTTTGAGAAGCAAAAATGCTGGCAGTTAAAAATTGGTGCCAGGCAAAATGTTCGGGTTGCTTGAGTTGTCCCTCAAGTGAGTTTAAAACTTCAAGTGCTTGCTGGTTTTTATTCTGCTCTTTTTGTGCAAAGGCAATATATAAACGGTTTTGAATTTGATCAACACTGGCAGTAAGTGCAAGTTCGCTACATATTGTTTCGAGTAGCGGCCAGTTTTCTTCAGTAATGGCGCTATCACGGGCACTATAAAGCAGTTGAATTTTATCTGCACCAAAACGGTTTTGCGCTAATTGATAAATCGATTGCGCGTTCAGTGCTTCATTTTTCAGCGTATTGGCACTGCTATTTAAGTTATCGCTGGTTTTAGTTGGTTTTTCGGTTGTGCTACACGCCGATAACCCTGACAATATAATTAATAGACTAACTAGTTTAAGTCGCACAATGATTTCCCATACGTTAACGCGATTTGCTTATATTACTGACTGACGCAGGAGACCTCAATGTTAAATGAGGAGAATTCACAGAAAATTGGCACTCTTTACGTTGTTGCCACCCCAATCGGCAATTATGACGACTTAAGTCAGCGTGCAATCGCGACATTATCGCAGGTTGACTTAATCGCTGCTGAAGACACTCGCCATACTGGCAAGCTACTCAGCCACTTTGGTATTAAGGCTAAAACCTTTGCGTTACATGACCATAATGAAAAGCAAAAAGCGCAGCAAATTATCGACCAACTTAATCAAGGGTTAAATATTGCATTAGTATCCGATGCCGGCACGCCGCTTATAAGCGATCCTGGTTATGCCGTTGTTAATTTATGCCGTGAGCAGGGCGCACTTGTCACACCTGTACCTGGTGCATGCGCTGCTATTACGGCGGTATGTTGTTCAGGGCTGCCAACCGACCGTTTTCAGTTTGTTGGCTTTACGCCCGCTAAAAGTAAAGCGCGCCAAGACTTTTTTATTGATGCAGTTAACTCAAGCATCACCAGCATTATGTATGAAAGTACCCACCGTATTATGGCAAGCTTAGACGATTTAGAAGCAGCGCTAGGTAGTGAGCAGCAAGTGGTATTTGCCAAAGAGCTCACTAAAACATTTGAAACCTTTTTTAATGGCACAGTGACTGAGTTAAAGCAGTTTTTAACTGACGATCCTACTAAACAGCGCGGTGAAATAGTACTCATGCTGCCGGGTAAACCTAAGGTAGTTGACGATATTCCACCAGAAGCTCGTAAAATGTTAGCGTTACTCGAAAACGAAATGCCAATGAAAAAAGCCTGTGGTGTAGTAGCCGATTACTTCGGTATGAAGAAAAACGCGCTTTATAAAACAATTATTGAAGAAAAACAGTAAATGTTTACTGCGTAGTGTGGTGCTCTCATGTATACTGCGCGCCGAGTTAGCCAAGATAATCGCTGCCTGCAACGAAAATGCGCAGGGGGAGGAAAGTCCGGGCTCCACAGGGCAGAGTGCCAGTTAACGGCTGGGGGGCGTGAGCCCACGACAAGTGCAGCAGAGAGAAGACCGCCAATCTTCGGATTGGTAAGGGTGAAAGGGTGCGGTAAGAGCGCACCGGGCCGCTAGTAATAGTCGGTTGCAAGGTAAACTCCACTCGGAGCAAGACCAAATAGGGTTCCTTATGGCGTGGCCCACGTTGGAACCGGGTAGGTTGCTTGAGCCATAGAGCGATTTATGGCCTAGACGAATGATTATCACTTTCTTCGGAAAGGACAGAACCCGGCTTACCGGCTAACTCACTCATTCAATAAAAAAGCCCGCAGTTAACGCTGCGGGCTTTTTTGTGTTTGGAATAAGCTGTCAGGTTGCGGGCTTAAAACCTAAACTCGACGCGAGACTAACTATCGCCTTCAGGCATAAAAAACCTTGTAATGTTAACCGCAAAGCTTTTAAATTTCTCGAACCTCGAACCTCGAACCTCGAACCTCGAACCTCGAACCTCGAACCTCGAACCTCGAACCTCGAACCTCGAACCTCGAACCTCTCTATATAATATTTTTTCCCTGCTCCGGATCGCGTGATTCATCGGCTTGCTCGCGAATATCATCCGTATCACTACTTACATCATCAATACTGTGTTCATGCTCTGTGGTTTTATGTTTTTGAATATGTGATTGCTCGTTAATTTCTTCTGTTGTCTCTGTTTTAGCTTCGCTTGCTATGGGATAAATATCTTCACCTTGGCTATTGAGCAATATACGCTCTCTGGCATTGTCAGGCATGCTTATATTATGTTGCGTAAAACTATTGATTAACTCTCGCATAAGCTGTGAGGCTACTTTTACCATGCTGTATTGTTCGCCATTGACCCAAAAGTAAACGGTAAAGTTAATAGTGGCGGAGCCTAAGTTATCAACCAATACTTGAGGAGGTGGATCGCTAAGCACAGAGTTTTGCTGCGATATTATGCTAATTGCCAAACTTTGTGCGTCGCGAATGTCATTATCGTAGCCAATACCAATTGAGAAATGACCGCGCATCTTTGGATTAGCGGTTAAGTTTTTAATGGTATTTTTATACACAGTCGCATTGGGTATTTGAATATGATTGCCATCGTAGTCAACTAAAGTGGTTGCTCTTGCAGTTACTTTTTTAACAATACCAATTCTGCCATCAACTTCTATTACATCATCTATTTTAAATGGACGCTGTACACTTAAAAGTAAACTGGCAATAAAGTTCTCAGCAATATCCCGAAAGGCAAAGCCTAAAATAAGCCCAATTAATCCGGTGCCACTCATAATTGCGACCGCGAATTCGGTGAGTCCTGCCAAGCGTAAAAATAGATAAAACCCGAGTAAAATAATTAAGGTGCTAATACCTCGCCTAGCAACTAGATGTACTAATTTACTCTTGGTCATGTAAGTAACAGGCTTTATTAACAAGCGTGATAATGGTGTGGCAATTAAATAACTAATCACCAAAATAACAATCCCTAATAATAAAGTGGGCAGTAATTGCATGAATGTGTGTAGTAATTGCACGCTTTGATCTTTTAAAAAGCTCCAGGAAATAGAGTTTGGCTTAACGGTGTCGATTGCTGGAATTGATGTGTTATTAGCGAGTGTTGCAATTAAAGCACTGAGCATAAAGGTCATCCGTGTTAGGTCGAAGTAATTAGGGTCTGTGTTATACAATAGCAGCAAGTTTAATACCAAGCAGTATTTGTTTGGCAAACATTTTGCTACTTAATTAGAAAAAGGGAGTTAACTATGAGTGACTTTAAGCGTGGCCAAAGAGCCAAGCAGCCTAACCATATCCCTCTGCGTGGCTGGTGGGATATTGCAAAGCGAATTATAAAACAAATGAGCCGTGATAATTTATCCTTGGTGGCAGCAGGCGTGGCCTTTTATGCACTTCTTGCTATTTTTCCTGCCATTGCGGCGTTGGTGTCTGTGTATGCTTATTTTGCTTCACCGAACGATATTAGTGTGTATTTAAGTCAGTTTATGGCGTTATTACCACAAAGCACTCAAGAAATTATTTTATCTCAAGTTTCAAGTCTTGCGCAAAAGTCACAAACTAGTTTAAGCCTTAGTGCGCTGGGTACTTTACTGTTAACTATCTGGAGTAGCTCTAAGGGCAGCCAAGCGTTGATCACAGCATGTAATATTAGTTATCACGAATACGAAAAACGCTCATTCTTAAAGGCGCAACTTGTGCGTTTGTTATTTTCAGTGGGTGCAATTGTGGTGGCTGTAATAGCACTGGTAATTATAGGTATATTACCGCTAGCGCTTAATTTACTCGGAATTAAAGAGAGTATTGATTTTTTAATCATGCTTATATCATGGCCGTTGCTGGCATTGACCTTTAACTTTGCATTATTAATTTTATACCGTTATGCGCCTCACAGAAAAGCAGCTAAATGGCGCTGGGTTACCGTGGGCTCATTCACCGCCACCGTATTATGGATTGTGGCATCTTTTGGCTTTTCATTTTATGTATCTCATTTTGCTAGTTACAACGAAACATATGGCTCTTTAGGTGGAGTGGTTATTATGCTTATGTGGCTATTTATTAGCGCTTATATCATTATTTTGGGAGCCACAATCAATGCTGCGTTAGAGCAGCAAACCGCTCAAGACAGCACCATTGGACCAGATAAAAAAAGAGGGCAGCGAGGTGCGTATGTAGCAGACCACCTCGACGCAAAATAACCAGTATTAGGGCTAAATGACTTTTATTTCAAACTAATTACTTGATTTGTTGTTATCAGCTGCATAAACGAGGCTTTGTGCAGCGGCTTTGAAAACAAATAGCCTTGGCCATAATCACAACCGGCCTCAAGTAATAAATCCATTTGTAATTTTGTTTCTATGCCTTCGGCAATCACTTTTAAACCAAGCTGATGAGCCATCATGATAATTGCTTCACACAAAGCCAGCTCTTGACTGCCTTTTTGAATATTATCAACAAAGCGTTTATCTATTTTTAGGTAGTCGGTATCCATTTCTTGCAAGTAAGCAAGCGATGAATAACCGGTGCCAAAGTCATCAAGGGCCAATTGCATCCCTGACTTAACCAAGGCTTTCAAACGACTTTGGGTAAGTTCTTCAGGGTTAACCATTAAGCCTTCAGTAATTTCGGCCACAATCGCTGAGGCTGGTATATTTGCCGTTGCTAGCATATCGTACCATTCGTCTATGCCGCTATCGACGGTTGCCAATTGCACTGGTGAAACGTTAATGCTTATTTGAAATTCATCTTGAATGTGTTTTTTAATATCATTAAGTGTTTGTAGTGCCTCAGCAAATACAAATTGACCCAGCGCATTTATTTGTCTGGTTTCTTCAGCAAGAGGAATAAAGTCAGCAGGGCTGATCAGGCCTTTTTCTGGGTGTTGCCAACGAATAAGTCCCTCAGCTTTATGAACGTGTAAATCATTAAGGGATACAATAGGCTGATAATATAACTCAAATTGTTCTAGCTCTATAGCTGAGCGAAGCTCTTTGAGTAGTTGCATTCTTGCGTTTGCATCTTCACGCATATCATGTGAGAAAAATTCAAAGCCATTGCGACCGCTATTTTTTGCTTTATACATAGCTTGGTCAGCGGCTTTAAGTAATTGCTCTGGATTTTGGCCATCATCTGGCGCGCAGGCAATACCAATACTGGCACTGATATACACTTTTTCATCTTCAATAAAAATAGTGGAGGCAAGGCTAAGCAAAAGTGATTTTGCCATTTGCTTTATATTATCGCTGCCATGTAAATCACTAAATACAACAACAAACTCGTCTCCGCCAATTCGTGCTACAAAGTCAGCCTCTTTGGCCGTTTGCACAATTCGCTCAGATACTAACTTAAGTAATCTATCGCCGTAATGGTGGCCCAATGTGTCGTTAATATCTTTAAAATGATCAATATCTAATAGCATAATGACCAGTTTTTGATCTGCATTGGTAAGGTTTGCGAATCGTAGGTTTAAGCGCTCTTTTAGTTCTAATCGATTAGGCAAGTCGGTTAAATGATCAAAGTGCGCTTGTCGCCAAATTAATTCATCTGCTTGTTTTTTCTCGGTTAGGTCGGTAAAAATAGCAATACGACTAGTCGGGGCTTTATTTTTATCGTAAATAGTATCGATGGTTAACCATTCAACATACAGCTCGCCATTTTTACGACGATTGGTTATTTCACCTTGCCAGCGGCCAGTTTTATTTATTGACTGCCACATGTAATCATAAAACTCTTTATCGTGTTTACCCGATGATAAAATACCAATAGTTTGATTGAGTACTTCTTTTCGAGAATACAAAGTTGTTTCACAAAACGCAGGATTCACATCATAAATAACCCCATTTTCATCCGTGATTGCCATGCCTTCACTGCTGTTGTTGTAAACTAATGACGCTAAATGCAACGATTCTTGATTTTGCTTTCGTTGCGTGATGTTACTAGGGCGTGTTGATCTTTGTGGTATGAAAAACAAACAGCATGAAGATAAGGTATAATTGAATTCGCCAGAAAACTTTACACCGAACCTACATGCCAAGATTAATGCTAACAGACGGGACATGGAATGTCTTATCAAAAGTAATGTACTTAAGTGGTCGAATTTATAATAAGCCCGACCATAGAAAAACGCTCGAAGGCATACTGTATAAGATGCGCACAGGTATTCCATGGCGAGATTTACCTTCTGATTTTGGCCGTTGGAGTGCTATCTACAGACGGTTTAATTTATGGTCCAAAAAAGGGATTTTGAATGAACTGTTTCGCGCATTATCTCGTGATGCGGACATGGATTGGGTCTTCATTGATGGCAGTATTGTCAGGGCTCATCAACATAGTTGCGGTGCAAGAACTGCTGACAATGAATCAATTGGAAAGAGCCGAGGTGGAAATTCTACGAAAATTCATCTTGCAGTCGATAGCGGAGGGTTGCCTGTTTATTATGAATTATCCTGTGGAAATACGCATGATATCGTCCATGCAGAGTCACTCGTAGCTAATTGCCCAACAAGTAATATGGTTGTCGCAGATAAAGGCTACGACAGTGAAAAACTGAGAGCGTTTGTTCGTGATAATAACGCTACACCCGTTATTCCACGTAAGGGCAACAGTTTAGTAGGCAATGAAGATATTGACTGGTGCATGTATAAATATCGGCACTTGGTTGAGAATGCATTTGGCCGTATTAAGCAATATAGAGGGATAGCCACGCGGTATGAAAAGCTTGAACGAAATTATCATTCAATGCTCGCTTTAGCATTTACTATGATGTGGCTACCAATGTGGGCTGATTGATATATGTACTACAAAGATCAACAGCCCCTA
>NZ_AUTH01000035.1:0-31973 GCF_000497975.1 Pseudoalteromonas sp. TB41
TAGGGGCTGTTGATCTTTGTAGTACATATATCAATCAGCCCACATTGGTAGCCACATCATAGTAAATGCTAAAGCGAGCATTGAATGATAATTTCGTTCAAGCTTTTCATACCGCGTGGCTATCCCTCTATATTGCTTAATACGGCCAAATGCATTCTCAACCAAGTGCCGATATTTATACATGCACCAGTCAATATCTTCATTGCCTACTAAACTGTTGCCCTTACGTGGAATAACGGGTGTAGCGTTATTATCACGAACAAACGCTCTCAGTTTTTCACTGTCGTAGCCTTTATCTGCGACAACCATATTACTTGTTGGGCAATTAGCTACGAGTGACTCTGCATGGACGATATCATGCGTATTTCCACAGGATAATTCATAATAAACAGGCAACCCTCCGCTATCGACTGCAAGATGAATTTTCGTAGAATTTCCACCTCGGCTCTTTCCAATTGATTCATTGTCAGCAGTTCTTGCACCGCAACTATGTTGATGAGCCCTGACAATACTGCCATCAATGAAGACCCAATCCATGTCCGCATCACGAGATAATGCGCGAAACAGTTCATTCAAAATCCCTTTTTTGGACCATAAATTAAACCGTCTGTAGATAGCACTCCAACGGCCAAAATCAGAAGGTAAATCTCGCCATGGAATACCTGTGCGCATCTTATACAGTATGCCTTCGAGCGTTTTTCTATGGTCGGGCTTATTATAAATTCGACCACTTAAGTACATTACTTTTGATAAGACATTCCATGTCCCGTCTGTTAGCATTAATCTTGGCATGTAGGTTCGGTGTAAAGTTTTCTGGCGAATTCAATTATACCTTATCTTCATGCTGTTTGTTTTTCATACCACAAAGATCAACACGCCCTAGTATAACTAATTGCTTTTGCGTTTGATGTTAGCACCTAGCGCACTAAGCTTATCTTCAATACGCTGATAACCTCTATCTACATGATAAATACGATCAACAACCGTTTCGCCTTGAGCCACAATCCCCGTTAGAATAAGACTCGCTGATGCACGAAGGTCAGTTGCCATTACTTGCGCACCCGATAAGCTTTTTGTTTCACCACAAAAGGCTGTATTGCCTTCTAAGCGAATATTAGCGCCCATCCGTTGAAGCTCAGGCACATGCATAAAACGATTTTCAAAAATAGTTTCGGTAATCGTCGCACTACCATTAGCCACCACATTTAATGCGGTAAACTGCGCTTGCATATCGGTTGGAAAACCTGGATGAGGCATAGTTTTAATATTCACCGCTTTAAGCTCTCGGCCTCGCATATCTAGGTAAATACTGTCATCGTGCACTTCTAATAACGCATTGGTTGCACGTAGTTTTTCTATTACAGGCTCAAGTGAATGAAAATCGGTCATTTTACATAGTACTTCGCCGCCAGCCATCGCTGCAGCCACTAAAAAGGTACCTGTTTCAATACGATCCGGTAATATACGGTGTTCACAACCTGATAAACGCTCAACCCCTTCAATCTCAATACGGCTTGAGCCCGCACCACTGATTTTAGCCCCCATAGCAATTAAGCAATTGGCTAAATCGATAATTTCTGGCTCGCGGGCAGCATTTTCTAGTACTGTTTTACCCTCGGCGAGCGTTGCCGCCATCAGTAAGTTTTCAGTAGCACCTACGCTAATCATTTCCATGAAAACTTCAGCGCCTTTTAAGCGACCATCTACTTTGGCATTAATATAACCGTTTTCAACGGTTATTTGAGCGCCCATACGCTCTAAGCCTTGAATATGAATATCAACTGGGCGTGCACCAATAGCACAGCCACCTGGCAAAGATACTTGTGCCTCACCAAATCGAGCGACTAAAGGGCCAAGTGCAAGCACTGACGCACGCATTTGCTTTACTAAGTCATAAGGCGCTAACGTGCTATTTACCGTTGCACCATCAATAATGAGTGAATCGCCCTGCCACTGAACATCAGCGCCTAACGTTTTCAGTAAGGCTTCGGTCGTGATGATATCGCGAAGATGTGGTACGTTAGTAAAAGTACTTTTGCCATCAGCTAATAAAGCTGCAAATAGAATCGGAAGAGCTGCGTTTTTAGCGCCAGAAATAGTTACTTCACCAGCCAGTGAAGTGCCACCTTGAATTACAAATTGATCCATCTAAGGGGCCTTATTTATTGCGGTAAAATGAATTTTTGCTCACGTTTCCACTCTGTCGGAGTAAAAGCGCGGATAGAAACAGCATGAATGGTACCGTCTGAAATAGTGTTCATTAATGGCCCATATACTAGCTGTTGCTTTTTAACACGACTTAATCCGTCAAAGCATTCACCGACAGCGATTACTTCATAATGACTGCCATTGGCTTTTACATGTACTTCAGCTAACTGAAGTTCGTCGCGTAATAATGTTTCGACTTGACTCGTTTCCATAACTCTCACTCAAATAGGGTTGTAACCTGGCCTAACTGCATAAGGTTTTGCAGTTGTTCAGGTGGGTTTTGCAATTCAAGGCGAATGCCTTGTTGCTTAAATTCTGTAAAAGAGTGAATTAACCAAGCTAAGCCGGCTGTGTCAACCCTTGTCACCTCACTTAGGTCAAAATAAAGGGTTTTATGCTCAGTTTGTCGCTTGGTATTCAGAAGCCGTTCATTGCCAATTGAATTATGAGTCAATTCACCACTGACTCGTAGATGCTGTTCATCGACTTGGCTGATTGCCAATTTAGTCATTTGTGTCACTGCCTCTAAACTGAACCGGTAACTTACTTTTTTGCTCTAACAGGTCGCTAACATGGTCAATACCTTGTTGGCGTAAAATGCCCTGAAGCTCACTTTGTTTTGCATCAAGTAAGCTAATGCCTTCAGCAATCATATCGTAAGCGCGCCATTCGCCACTTCTATCTTCACGTACTTTAAAATCAATTTTAATATCAGGCTTACCGGCTTCTACAATTTTGGTTTTTACCACCACCACATCTTTGCCTTTAAAAGGCTGCTCGGCAGCAAATTCAACTTGTTGATTAGTATACTGGGTAAAAACGCCAGCATAAGTGGCAACAAGGTACTCTCTAAACGCGCCAATAAAACGCTGAATATCTTCAATTGCTTTTGCTTTTTCTGCTTTGTCGGTAATGGCGCGTACCTTAGATACTTCGCTACCTAACACTCTCAGTGCAGCATATTTGTAGTCAATGTAAGGCATCAGTTCTTCTTCAACGATGACCCGTAAATGCTCTTTATTAGTGGTTATTAACGGCTGGTCTTTGGTAATACGCTCAAAGGTATTATCAGCAACCTGACGTACCATTTTATTAGGATCAGTCAATTTCACTTCACCGGCATGTACACTTTGTACTAGCGTGACAGTTACTAATGCGATACTTGCTAAAAATGTTTTCAACATAATAATTACTCACTACCTTGGTTGAATAAAAACTGGCCTATTAATTCTTCTAGTACCAATGCTGACTTGGTATCTGTAATAGAATCGCCGTTGGCTAATGCTTTACTTTGAACACCAAATAAATCGTCAATGGCTTGATCTTGTTCGCTGTTCGCTACATCTTCGCCTAAGCATCGCTGTTTAGCTGAATCTGATGCGATCACAGGGTTAATACCTAAGTATTGCTCACCTAAAATACCCGAGGTTAAAATTGAGATAGAACTGGTATCTGAAAAACGACATAAATACTGCGCATCAATACTCATATTTACTACTGGTAAAAACTCTTGTGGGTGTACATAAATTGACTCTACACGACCAATAACAACGCCGCCCACCTTAATGGGTGCACGTGTTTTTAATGATCCTATATTTTCAAATTTGGCGTTCAATGTGTAGGTTTCACCTGAGCCGCTAATACCCGAATTAGCCACTTTGAGCGCCAGCATTGAAAATGCCAAAATGCCCAATGCTACAAAAAAACCAACTAAAATTTCTAATTTCCGTGAATTCATTATTTAATACCCTATTAGCTGGTAAACATTACCGCTGTCAAAATAAAGTCAAAACCTAATACCGCTAGTGATGAGTGCACCACTGTCTCTGTTGTTGCCTTGCTGATCCCCTCTGATGTGGGAACACAGTCATACCCTTTGTAAAGCGCAATCCAGGTAACAACAATCGCAAATACGATACTTTTAATTAAACCGTTTAGTATGTCTTTTTCAAACGACACCTGAGATTGCATAATTGACCAGAAACTTCCCGTATCAACGCCTAGCCAATCAACCCCCACTAAATGAGCACCAATAATAGCTACAGCAGAAAAAATAAGTGCCAACATTGGCATACTAATCAAACCAGCCCAAAACCGCGGCGCTATAATTCGTCTAAGCGGGTCAATGGCCATCATCTCAAGCGATGATAACTGTTCGGTGGCTTTCATTAAGCCAATTTCAGCGGTTAACGCACTGCCTGCCCTACCGGCAAATAATAATGCGGTTACTACTGGCCCAAGTTCACGCAATAAACTGAGTGCCACTAAAGGGCCTAGGCTGTCTTCAGCGCCATAATCAACTAAAACAGTATAGCCTTGCAGGGCTAATACCATGCCGATAAACAATCCTGATACAACAATGATCAATAATGACTGTGAGCCAACCATATATAATTGGCGCACGAGTAAAGGTGTGCCTTTTTTAAAATTGGGTACATGCCATAACGCACTTGCCAGCATTTGGGTTGAACGCCCCAGTGCAGCAAATCGGCCCAGCGTTTTGTGGCCTATTTTTTGTAGTAAATCCAACATTACTGCTGCTCTCCTAACAGTTCATCTGCATAGGTTTGTGCTGGATAATGAAATGGCACTGGACCATCTGATAACCCTTTTAAAAACTGTTGAACAAGTGGTGATTCGTGCTCTCGCATCTGCTCTGGTGTACCACTGCCAATAACGCCTTGATCAGCAATAATAATAACGTGGTCGGCAATACTCATTACTTCTGTCACATCGTGCGTGACAATTAAAGAAGATAAGCCAAGTACTTCGTTTAAAGATTTGATCAGCTTAACTAAAACCCCCATTGAAATAGGGTCTTGTCCTGCAAAAGGCTCATCATACATAATAAGTTCAGGATCAAGCGCTATAGAGCGAGCCAAAGCTGCACGACGTGCCATACCGCCAGATAACTCTGAAGGCATTAAATCTTTAGCACCACGTAAGCCAACAGCTTGTAGTTTCATTAATACCACTAAACGGATTAAATCTTCACTGAGTTGCGTGTGCTCTCGAATGGGGAATGCAATGTTATCGAACACCGACATATCAGTAAATAAGGCACCGCTTTGAAATAACATACTCATGCGTTTACGTGCCGCGTAGAGTTCTTTGCGCGACATAGCGACAATGCTGTCGTTTTTAAATAAAATATCACCGGAGTCTGGTTTAAGCTGGCCACCTATTAGGCGTAGCATCGTGGTTTTGCCAATTCCGCTTGGCCCCATAATGGCAGTAATTTTACCCTCAGGTACGTCAAAGCTCATATTTTTGTATATGACCCTATCGCCTCTAGAAAAGGTAACATCCTTGACTTCTACTATTGATTGCGACAAGTCGCTCTCCATAACAATACTCTCTCATATTTCTATTTTAAGGGTTTTTTAACCAATATGGAAAAAACAATTCGTAAGATTTTGTAATAGTGTCGCAAAAACAGTTATAAGATTGATTCAAGCAGCCTTAACTTTGGCTTAAAATTTCATATAAAAAGCGCCAAAGAATACTTAAAATAACCGCCTAATGTATTACACCTTATTCTTTTATTTATACTTTTATGGTGGCTTTTGTTACTATTCGCGCTATCTGAATTTACATTAATTGGCTTATCACAATGGTTACCTCGTTTGTCATTTTAATTCTTGGTTTTGCGGCTCTCGTATGGAGTGCAGACAGGTTTGTTTATGGTGCAGCAGCACTGGCTAAAAACTTTGGCGTGCCAACGCTAATTGTAGGTTTAACCGTGGTAGCTATGGGCTCTTCAGCGCCTGAAATGATGGTATCGGCTTCAGCAGCTTTGGCAAATAAAACCGATACTGCCGTGGGTAATGCAGTTGGTTCAAACATCACTAACATCTTATTAGTTTTAGGTATTACCGCCCTTTTAAGACCCTTATCAGTATCTTCAAGTACGTTAAAACGTGAAATTCCACTGGTACTGCTGGTCTCCATTGCAACTTGGTATATTTTTTCAGATAACTATTTTTCATTTTTTGAAGGTGCAGCCTTATTATTTGGCTTTGTTGTTTTTAT
This sequence comes from Pseudoalteromonas sp. TB41, assembly GCF_000497975.1. Classification (NCBI taxonomy): domain Bacteria; kingdom Pseudomonadati; phylum Pseudomonadota; class Gammaproteobacteria; order Alteromonadales; family Pseudoalteromonadaceae; genus Pseudoalteromonas; species Pseudoalteromonas sp. TB41. Next base: position 6,241 of record NZ_AUTH01000035.1, read on the forward strand.
TGGCGGACTTATTTTTGTCTCACTGCGAGCTAAAAACCAAGACGATCCGTTTGTGAGCGAAGCCTGTGACGAAGTACCTGACAACGTACCAACCAAAAAAGCTGTTTTTTGGCTGGTAGTGGGTATGATTTTACTGCCGGTTAGTTCACACTTTTTAGTTGGCTCAGCCGTTGATATCGCAAAATATTTTGGCTTAAGTGACTTAGTGATTGGTTTGACCATTATTGCTATAGGCACCAGCTTACCTGAACTTGCAGCTTCAATTGCAGGTGTACTTAAAAATGAAGATGACTTAGCGCTGGGTAACATAGTTGGTTCGAATATTTTTAATATTTTAGCGGTATTACCGCTGGCAGGATTAATTAATCCATCGGTTATCGATACTTCGGTAGCTAACCGCGATGTCATTATTATGATTGGCGCAACCTTGGCGCTAATTGCTATGTCATTGAACTTTAGAGGTCAAAGACGTATCAATAGAATAGAAGGTGGCTTGCTCATCGTCGCATTTATGATTTACCAAGGTTATATTTTTAGTCAAGTAGGATAGCCCATGGCAACGCTAAACTTTATTCAACAAGGGTTACGTGTTCTAGAGATTGAACGCCAAGCACTCAGCTATATTACACAATACGTTAATGAAAGCTTTAACCAAGCCTGTCAATTAATGTATGACTGCTCAGGTCGTATTATTGTTATTGGCATGGGTAAATCAGGCCATATTGGTAACAAAATANCCGCCACTCTTGCCAGTACCGGCAGCCCCGCATTTTTTGTTCACCCGGGTGAAGCAAGCCATGGTGATTTAGGAATGATCACAGCAAATGATGTGGTTATCCTCATTTCAAACTCTGGTGAAACCAGCGAAGTACTTAATATTATTCCAGTATTAAAGCGCATTGGTGCCAAAATGATTGCCATGACAGGCAACCAAGGCTCAACCATGGCAACATTGGCAAATGTGCATGTGTGTATTAAAGTTGAACAAGAAGCCTGCTCATTGGGCTTAGCACCTACTGCAAGTACCACTGCCACACTCGCTATGGGTGATGCCATGGCGGTGGCATTATTAGAAGCACGCGGCTTTACTGCTGATGATTTTGCACTATCGCACCCTGGTGGTAGCTTAGGCAAGCGATTACTCTTAACTCTTAAAGATGTTATGCACAGTGGTGCTGATACGCCTATCATAAACGAGACGCAAACGATTAAAGATGCCTTGATTGAAATGTCGGCCAAAGGACTCGGCATGACCGCTATTGTTGATAGTGACCAGCAATTATCAGGCCTGTTTACCGATGGCGATTTACGCCGTATTTTAGAGCAACGTATTGACATTCATAGCACTGAAATTAATGTTGTGATGACCAAGTCGTGTACTACAGCCACCCAAGAGATGCTCGCGGCTGAAGCGTTAAATATTATGGAACAAAAACGTATTAATGGTTTAATTGTAATTAATGAGCATAATCAACCGATTGGCGCACTAAATATGCAAGACTTACTTAAAGCGGGAGTGCTATAAATGCAATTTGAAGATCTCTATCAACCGCTAAGTGATGATGCAAAGGCGCGCGCAAAAAAAGTAAAGCTATTAATTTGTGATATTGATGGTGTATTTTCTGATGGCCGTATTTACCTTGGAAACCAAGGTGAAGAACTCAAAGCATTTAACACCAAAGACGGATTTGGTATCAAAGCCCTGATTAACAGCGGTTTTGAAGTCGCCGTGATCACCGGGCGCCATTCTCATATAGTGCAGCAACGTATGAGCAGTTTAACCGTACAACATATATATCAAGGCCAAGAAGACAAACTCATAGCCTATCAAGAATTAAAACAAAAATTAGCGCTTAGCGATGAGCAAATTGCTTATATAGGTGATGATGGCCCAGACATGCCAGTAATGGAGCAAGTCGGTTTTGCGGTTGCCGTAAACGATGCTCATCCACTTATTAAACGTTTATCACATTATGTAACCCAACTGCCCGGCGGTTTTGGTGCGGTAAGAGAGCTGACAGACTTACTTATGCTCGAAAATAACAAGCCACTAACTAGCCAAGGAACGAGTTCATGAATGTAGCGCGCATTATACTGAGCGTTTTATTCATAAGCTGTATGGTTTGGCTCTGGTATCCTTATTTTACTAAGGTTGATATAACTGCAAGCGAAGAAACACAAGTTATTGCTAAGCCTGATTATACCGCTATTGAGTTAAAACAAACGGCTTATAATGAACAAGGTAAAGTGAGCCATAAGGTAACTGCGGTAAAAATGGAGTTGTATCAACAACTCGGTTTTACCTTTTTTGAAAAGCCTATATTCACTTTATACAACGAGCAGCAAACATGGCGTATTAACGCCGATGAAGCCACACTCTACGACGACCGTCAACTGGTGTTAGAGGGTAATGTAACCGCTCAAAATTTAGTAGATAACGCCATGATCGATACGATCACCGCCCAGACCATCAATGTTGATATAAAACTATTAACCATGCAATCACAGCAGCCTGTCGTTATTACAGGACCTAATTTAAAAATCACAGGTAAAGGCCTTGAGGCCGATTTAAAAACCGAGGTGATTAAACTTATTAACCATACGCGAACCCTATATTATGACCAATAACCTATTTAAAATTTTAATTGTTCCCTCACTATTAATTGCTTTTAACAGTAATGGCGCTGAACCTGCTGAAGCCCCCGCTGCTAATCAAATTTCAATTAGTGCAGATAAGCAAGAAGGTCAATTAAAAGAAAACGTAGGCATTTTTGAGAAAAATGTTGAAATTATTCATGGTAATCGCCGTATCACAGCTGACCGTTTAGAAGTGCACAAACGCGATGACCTAGGCGATAACAAACAGTTATTAATTGCCACAGGCAGCCCTGCATATTTTGAAGAAACACAAGCTGATGGCACCATAATGAGTGCCAGTGCTAATGAAGTGCGTTACGATGTATCGCTGCGTTTTTTAACCTTAATCGGCGATGCAAGCATTGCTCAAGCAGGTCAAAAAATAACAGCTAAAAGTATCACTTACGATATCGAGCAGCAGTTAATTAGCGCAGAAAAAGACGAAAACTCAACAGACCGTGTACACACTATTTTAGTCCCTGTTGAAAATAAAAAAGAAGATGATAAAGGCCAACCATGAGCACATTAAAAGCAGAGCTATTAGCTAAAAGCTACAAAGGTCGTGAAGTTGTAAAAAACGTTGGCCTAGAGGTTGAAGCTGGCAGTATTGTGGGGTTACTTGGCCCTAATGGTGCAGGTAAAACCACCACTTTTTATATGATTGTAGGCCTTGTCCCTAGCGATAAAGGCAAAATATCAATTGATGATAAAGATATTACTTTATTACCGATGCACAGCCGAGCGCGTTTAGGGATTGGTTATTTACCGCAGGAGTCGTCTATTTTTAGAAAGCTGACTGTTTATCAAAACTTAATGGCTATCTTAGAAACACGTAAAGAATTAAATAAACAACAACGCGAAGATACCTTAAATAATTTACTTGATGAATTTAGTATTCAGCATATCCGCGACAGCCAAGGTATGGCCTTATCAGGTGGTGAACGTCGCCGCGTTGAAATTGCTCGCGCGTTAGCAGCAAACCCTAAATTTATCCTTTTAGACGAACCCTTTGCGGGGGTTGATCCTATCTCAGTATTAGATATTAAAAAGATTATAGAGCATCTTAAAAACCGTGGCATTGGCGTACTTATTACAGACCATAACGTGCGCGAAACACTTGATGTTTGTGAAAAAGCCTACATAGTTTCTCATGGGGAGTTAATTGCATCAGGCACTCCTGAATACGTATTAAACGATAAAACAGTACGCGATGTTTATTTGGGCGAGCAGTTCAAGCTCTAATATGTGTGTTATTCCACTAAGCATCTGCTAAGATTAATTATACTTAGGTCTGTTGACCTTTCAAGGTTGAATTTGCAGCAGTCTGTTTGGTATTTAGGCAAGGCAGAGCCTATGTGGTGTGGTATTCCCCATAAATAGGCGATAACGCAGCATCAATGCCAAACAGGCGCTGCCCTTCGGGTTCTGCCTAGGGACGATTTACTCTTTGTTGCTCGGTTTTGACTTAGCCCACTAGGTTACAAACCTCGCGCCGCAATTAAACCGCCCCTAGTTTGAACAAATTTTAATCCGTAAAGGTCAACAGACCGTAATTTAAAAGGATTGTTAGAGATACATGAGGCAATCATTACAGCTGCGCATGGGCCAGCAACTTACAATGACTCCACAGTTGCAACAAGCAATTCGCTTATTGCAACTCAGTACATTGGATCTCCAGCAAGAAATTCAAGAAGCACTCGATAGCAACCCCTTGCTTGAAGTTGAAGAACATGATTACAGCGAAGACACTGCAGGTAAAAACGAACAAAAAGCCGATAACGATGACTTAACGCTAAGTGCCTCAGCTGACGATAAACCTAGCGAGTATGAGCAAGATAGCGGCGAAGCAATGACCAAAGACACCATTAGCGATGATATGGCTATGGATGTTACTTGGGATGAATATATGAGCGCTGCGCCTGCCTCTTCATCGGGCCCAATGCCAGAAGATGAATCTATTTATCAAGGCTCTTCGACTGAAACGCTGCATGAGTATTTAATGTGGCAACTTCAACTGACGCCGTTTAGTCCTACCGATGAAGCGATAGCTATTGCAATTGTAGAAGCTGTGGACGACTCAGGGATTCTAACCCTTAGCTGTGAAGAAATATTAGAAAGCTTTAACCAAGAAAACGACGGCGAAGATGAAGTTGAACTTGACGAAATAGAAGCGGTATTAAAGCGTATTCAACTATTTGATCCAGTGGGAATAGCCGCGCGTAGTTTACAAGAGTGCTTGTGTATTCAGCTAAATCAATTTGATAAAGACACACCTTTTTTAAACGAAACAAAAATGATCTTAACCGATCATATTGATTTACTTGCTGCACGTGACTATCGCACGTTGATGAAAAAAACAAAGCTTAAAGAAGATGAGCTAAAAGAAATCATGACGTTGATTCATACGCTCAGCCCAAAACCGGCAGACACTATTGTTAGAGAAGAGTCTGAATACGTTATTCCTGATGTGTCGGTTAAAAAAGTTAAAGGTCGTTGGGTAGTTGAATTAAACCCAGATAGCATGCCTAAGATCAGAGTAAATAGCCAATATGCAGCTATGTCGCGTACGGTTAAATCAAGTGGTGATAGCCAGTTTATTCGCTCGCACTTACAAGAGGCTAAATGGTTTATAAAAAGCTTAGAAAGTAGAAATGACACGCTACTTAAAGTAACCAACTGTATTGTGCAACAGCAACAGGCCTTTTTTGAACACGGTCCTGAGGCTATGAAGCCTATGGTGCTTAACGATGTGGCTGAAATGGTGGAAATGCACGAGTCGACTATATCGCGTGTTACTACGCAAAAATACATGCATACACCACGTGGCATTTTTGAGCTTAAATATTTCTTTTCAAGCCATGTAAGTACTGAAAATGGTGGCGAATGTTCATCAACAGCAATACGTGCATTAATTAAAAAATTAATCGCTGCAGAAAACTCAGCTAAACCATTGAGTGATAGTAAAATTGCAGATATATTGGCAGAGCAAGGAATTAAAGTAGCGAGGAGAACCATTGCAAAATATCGCGAATCTCTAGCTATTCCCCCGTCTAATCAACGTAAAAGTTTGATTTAAGGCGTACAACAAAGAGGAAAATGTTTATGCAACTGAATTTAACTGGTCGCCATGTAGATATTACCGACTCGCTTAGAGACTACGTAAATAGTAAATTTTCGAAGTTACAGAGGCACACTGATCACATAACGAATGTGCACGTTATTCTCGATGTAGAAAAACTAAACCAAAAAGCTGAAGCAACCGTTCATGTTAGTGGCGCTGAGATTTTTGCCTCTACTGAGCATCAAGATATGTATGCCGCTATAGACTCGCTCATTGACAAGCTAGATCGTCAAGTAATTAAACACAAAGAGAAACTTGCTCGACACTAACACTATGAAACTAAGCTCACTTATCTGTCAGGACTGCAGTAAAGCTGCGGTCCTTTTTAATAGTAAAAAAAGAATTTTAGAATTTATCAGTGAATTGGCTCACAATAAGCTGCCCTATTTAACACAACAAGATATTCTTAATGCATTAACTGCAAGAGAAAAGCTTGGAAGTACAGGCATTGGCCGAGGCATTGCTATTCCACATGGTCGCATGAGTGGAGCTCAAGAGCCCCTTGCTTTGATTTTAGTGAGCGAAACAGCTATTAATTTTGATGCGATTGATAACCGACCGGTTGACATTTTTGTCGCGTTAATTGTTCCCGATGGCGATAATCAGCAGCATTTGAAGATGCTAGCCACGATTGCTGATAAGCTCAATGATAAAGAATTTTGTAAACAGTTACGCGCCGCCAAATCGGATAGCGAACTATATCAGGTTATCGTCAGTCAATCGTAGTAATAAAGAAAGGTGATAAATGGAATTAATAATTATAAGCGGTCGCTCAGGGTCAGGTAAATCTGTGGCGTTACGCGTTGTGGAAGACTTAGGTTATTATTGTGTAGACAATATTCCTCTTAATTTATTACCATCATTAGTGCGCAGCGTTTCCGACAGTTATAATAAAATTGCTGTGAGTGTTGATGTGCGTAATCTACCTAAAGAGCAACAGCAATTTAATGAAATACTCGAATATTTACCTGGTTTTACTAAACCAACGGTATTTTATTTAGACAGTGACGATCAAACATTAATAAAACGTTTTTCAGAAACGCGACGTCTCCACCCTTTATCTATTGATTCTTTGCCGCTTGATTTAGCCATAAAAAAAGAAAAACAACTGCTTGATGTATTGATTAATCGTGCTGATTATATGATTGATACCACAGATTTAAGTGTGCATCAGCTTGCTGAATCTATTCGTGAAAAAATACTCGGAAAAAAAGATAAACAACTGATCATTACCTTTGAGTCATTTGGTTTTAAACACGGCATCCCTAAAGAAGCAGATTACGTATTCGATGCCCGTTTTTTACCAAACCCGCATTGGGAGCCTGAACTTAAGCCACTTACGGGGCTGGATCAACCAGTAAAAGACTACCTAGCAAGTCACAGCATAGTGCAAAAATTTACATGGCAAATTCAAACATTTGTGCAAACATGGCTGCCGCATTTAGAACGAAATAACCGCAGCTACTTAACCATTGCAATTGGCTGTACCGGTGGGCAACACCGCTCTGTTTATTTAGCGCAAACCATTGGTGAAAGCTTTGCAATGAGTCATCCTAATGTAAAAATTCGCCATCGAGAACAAGAATAAAATCAAAGCTTGCGAGAACATGTCATGCGGTTAGAAAATACATTTTTAATAAAAAACAAATTAGGATTACACGCTAGAGCGGCGACAGTATTAGCTCAGCTTTCTGTGCAATTTGATGCCACAATCACTTTATTTCAAGATGACAAACAAGCCGCTGGCGATAGCGTGCTGGCACTTATGTTACTCGAAAGCAGCCAAGGCAAAGAAGTTAAGGTGGTATGCGAAGGCCCCGACGCTGAGCCTGCACTTAGCGCAATAGGTGAACTCATCGACCAACGATTTAATGAGCAAGAATAAAAAAGTTCATTATTAACTCATCATCCTAAGCTTAGGTTAATAGTGGTTGAGTTAGTTTGCTCACATAAAGTAAGATAAACTAAAATTGAATAGCATTTATACCCTTCCAGCATGTAATACAATTTAATTAAGGACGCCAATGCCTGAAGCTTTAGAACAAGATATTCCACTACAACAACTAAAACAGGTGACTAAGTCACTAAATAGTGGTCAATTTGTTCAAGTTAGACGCATGCTGGCAAAGACGGCGCCTTGTGATACCGCACTTCTTTTAGAATCATCCCCGCATAAAATTCGCCGTATGCTCTGGCAGCTCGTTGATCCTGATGTACAAGGTGATGTGCTTGAAGAGCTTTCTGAAGATGTACGTTTGGGCATTATTGCGCAAATGGCACCCGAGCACATTGCTGCTGCAACCGAAGACATGGGCCATGATGACTTAGGGGAAGTACTACGTAGCCTACCTGACACCGTTTATAAAGATGTTGTTAGCGCTATGGATATTCAAGATAGAGAACGTGCAACGCAGGCTTTATCGTATCAAGAGCGCTCTGCTGGCGCATTGATGAATATCGATACCGTTACTATTCGCCCCGATGTGACTCTAGATGTGGTACTGCGTTATATTCGCTTACGCGGCGAATTACCTGAGGGTACAGATGACTTATATGTGGTTGATGAAAATAACTGCTTTTTAGGCGCCCTATCGCTGAGCACTTTATTAACCAACCCCCCTGAAAAAATTGTTCATGATTTAATGGATGAAGACTGTGAGTCTATTCCTATTTCAATGGATGAGAGCGAAGTTGCACAATTGTTTGAGCGTCATAATTGGATATCGGCACCGGTTGTTGATGACAACGCACACTTGCTTGGGCGGATCACCATTGATGATATCGTTGATGTTATACGTGAAGACGCTGAGCACAGTTTACTGGGTTTAGCGGGTTTAGATGATGAAGAAGATACCTTTGCACCTGTGTTGAAAAGCTCTAAAAAGCGCTCAATTTGGCTGGGTGTAAACTTACTAACTGCATTGCTGGCTGCAATTGTGGCGAGCTTTTTTGAAAACACCTTAGCTATATTACCAATTCTTGCTGTGCTCAATGGCATTGTCCCGTCAATGGGTGGGGTTGCAGGCAGCCAAACCTTAACTTTGGTTATTCGCGGTATCGCGGTGGGTCATATCAACCAAACTAACCAACGTTTTTTATTATTAAAAGAACTCGCTATCGGTGCGATTAACGGTATGGTTTGGTCTATCCTAATTGCCGGTGTTGTTGCGCTTTGGCAATGGGATTTCAAACTCGGTGGTGTTTTAGCGTTTGCTATGTTTATGAATTTAGTTGCAGCAGGTATTGCGGGTGCTAGTATCCCACTATTGCTTAAAAAAATGAAAATAGATCCAGCACTTGCAGGCAGTGTGGTACTAACCACGGTAACTGATATTGTTGGTATATTTGCCTTCTTAGGTACTGCGACTTGGTTATTGATTTAATCTTTTTATAAACGTTTTTAAACAAAAACACCGCATCAATACGCGGTGTTTTTGTTTAAGCCGATAGTTACTTTACATAAGTTAAGGCTACTTAGCGCGCTGGCGATTACCACCTACCTTAGGTTTAGTGTTGGCTTTTTTAAACTGGCTAAAGCCAGTATGACGAGTAAGCGCAGGACGACCGCCCTTGTTACCTTTTCCGCCTTTGGTTTGTCTTTCATCTCGTCCTTCTTCAGGGACTAAACAGTTAGGCCCTTTACCAATAAGCTTGGCTTTGCCCATGTTACGCAGGGCTTCGCGGATCATTGGCCAACCGGCAGGATCGTGATAGCGTAAAATCGCTTTATGCAAACGACGTTGGCGCGCTCCCTTAGGCACAGGTACTTGCTCCGTATTATTTTTAATATTACGTAGCGAGTTCATTTCTGTGTGGTAAATGGTGGTTGCGTTGGCCATCGGTGATGGATAAAAATTTTGTACCTGATCAAGCTTAAAATCATTCGATTTCAACCATAAAGCCATGTTTACCATGTCTTCATCTTTAGTCCCCGGGTGAGCAGAAATAAAGTATGGAATTAAATACTGCTTTTTACCCGCTTCTTTTGAGTACTTATCAAATAACGCTTTAAATTCATCATAGGCGCCCATACCTGGTTTCATCATTTTTGATAATGGGCCATCTTCTGTGTGTTCAGGTGCTATTTTTAAATATCCACCAACATGATGGGTTACTAGCTCTTTAACGTAACGAGGATCACGTACTGCAAGGTCATAACGCACGCCCGAAGCAATTAAGATCTTTTTGATCCCTTTAACCTCACGCGCCTTTTTATATAAGTCGATAGTGGGTGTGTGATCGGTATCCATATGCTTACAAATATCAGGATACACACACGACAAGCGACGGCACGTACTCTCTGCTTTTTTACTGGTACAACGCAGTTTGTACATATTTGCAGTTGGCCCACCTAAATCAGAGATAACCCCAGTAAAGCCCGGCACTTTATCTCTAATTTGTTCAATTTCTTCGATAATCGATTCTTGAGAACGGCTTTGTATTATGCGCCCCTCATGCTCGGTAATAGAACAAAACGAACAGCCGCCAAAACAGCCGCGCATAATATTTACCGACGTTTTAATCATATCGTAAGCAGGGATTTTATCATCGCCATAACTTGGATGTGGTATACGCTGGTAAGGTAAACCAAACACGTCATCCATTTCCTGAGTTTCAAGCGGATAAGCCGGCGGATTCACCCAAATAGAACGATCGCCATGACGCTGAAATAACGCCCTTGCACAACCTGGGTTGGTTTCTTGATGTAAAATACGTGATGCATGGGCATACAAAGGCTTATTAACGCTAACCTGCTCAAATGCCGGCAGTTTAACGTAAGTTTTTTCCCACGGCTTAGGACGAGCAGGCTGGATGGTAATTGGTTTTGCAGCTTCTGCTTGTAAATCGATGCCGGCTTGCTTAAATTCTGATTTAGCACAGCCCACATCATCCGCGCCATAAGGATTAGGAATAGGGTCTATTTTACCAATTTTATCAATGGCTGTTGAGTCACTGCCACGCCAACCAGGTAAAGGCTCTTTACGAATAACTGCCGTGCCTCTAACATCCTGTATGGTATCGATGGTTTCACCGGCAGCGATACGATGCGCTACTTCAACTAACGGGCGTTCGGCATTACCATAAATTAAAATATCGCCTTTAGCGTCAAATAATACGCTACGACGTACTTTTTCTTGCCAGTAATCATAATGAGCAATACGGCGCAGACTGGCTTCAATGCCCCCTAACACTAATGGCACATCTTTGTAGGCTTCACGACAGCGTTGTGAATAAATGATCACTGCGCGATCTGGGCGTTTACCGCCGACATTTCCTGGTGTGTATGCGTCATCATGGCGCATTCGTTTTTCAGCGGTGTAACGATTGATCATCGAGTCCATATTACCGGCTGTAATACCAAAAAATAAGTTAGGCTTACCCAATGCCATAAACGCATCTTTAGAGTTCCAATCTGGTTGAGCAATAATACCCACTCTAAAACCTTGCGCTTCTAGCACTCGGCCAATTACGGCCATCCCAAAACTAGGATGGTCTACATAAGCATCACCGCTAATAATAATAATATCGCAGCTATCCCAGCCAAGCGCGTCCATTTCTTCGCGTGTTGTTGGTAAAAATGGAGCTGTGCCATAACACTCAGCCCAATACTTGGGGTATGAGAATAAGGCGCGTTCAGCTTTTAATGTGCTCATAAAATTGGCCGTTCAATAACAAAAGGCGCGAATTATACCCTATCGACATCCCCGTTGATATAGCACAAAATGAAAGCGCTGATTAAAAATTGTTTACCTTTATTGCATTACTAAAACTAATAAATCATCTAAACTTATTACGGCTAATGTCTGCTTTTGGAATAATACAAGGTAGATAAAATAGATCAAAAGCAACCGTGACTTCGTTAAACTATTAAATAATTAATAATTGATAGACGCTGTAAATTAAAATAGATGAGGAATACCTATTAAACTACTTAAAAAAATAATGCAGTTTTCAATCATATTGCTTCTGGTTTTTGTTGTCGTTGGATTATTGTTACCACAAAATTATCATGTGCAAAAAAGTATAAAAATTAATGCACGCGCTCCCGTAATAAAGTCATTAGTGGAGGACTTTACCCAGTGGTATAAATGGTCGCCGTGGCAACAAATAGACCCTAATATTAAGTTTAATATTGGAGAACCGAGCTCTGGCGCAGGAGCCTACCAATCTTGGGAAGGTAAATGGGGCAAAGGCGAAATGACAATATCGTCATTAAGCGATAATGAAGTTGTATTTAGTGTGTTATTTAATCAAGAGCATATTATCACTAGCAAATTACTATTTAGCCCGCACACAAAAACCGTCACGTGGCATATAGAAGGACAAGCAACGATGCCGCTTATTTCTGGGTACGTTGCTATATCTGCTGAAAATATATTAGGTAATATAGTGACCCTAGGATTAAATAACCTAAAAACGGTCGCTCAACTCAGTGATGCACAAGCAATAATGGAAAGCCATGACAGTCAAAACCGCACAAGCCAGGATTAAACTTGCCAATATTATTGAGTCACTGCTAGGTTACTCGGTCACAAAAGTGAGCAATACGCCTGCCATTGATGAAAAAACCTATAATCCTCAAGGTAAAGCCAAATCGCTTTATAGTATTAATAGCGAGCATTCAATTTTAGCGCGTGCTCAAAAACGACAAGACTTACTACTGATTAAACAGCAACAAAATATTGAGACTATTTTAGCCTTAGCAATGGAGTTTTGTCCTGATGTTGCTTGCGCTAAGCAGCCCGATGCTGATTGGGTGGAGCACTTTATAGCCTTATGTGAAGATACCTCAAATCAATCTATGCAAGTGTTGTGGGCAAAAATTTTTACTGGCGAAACCATTAGCCCAGGTACTTTTTCTATTAAAAGTTTACAAACACTTAAGCACATGACCCAGCGCGAAGCCGATTCATTAAGAAAGTGCGTGTCTATTTCTGGATATAACGAAAAGGATAGCAGCCACCTAATATTCTTGGGGTATTACAAAAAACCCTCATTATTTGATTTACTAGGTAAAGGCAATAAAGTGTCATTAAGCATAGGTAAAAGCGGCGTGAGCTTTCCAGACGTACTAACTTTAATGGATTTAAACTTGCTGTATCGTAAAGAAATAGAGTCAGCGGCATTAAAAGTAGGACAAGAGTTCACCCTATCCTTTTTATCACAAAAACTAACCTTAAAAGCAAAAAGTAACGATTTGGTGCTTAGCTATTATAAGTTTACTCAAACAGGTGATGAACTATTTAGATTAATGAACTACCCGATTAACAAGGTGTACAAACAGTTAATTGGTTCAGCATTTGAAGGGGAGTTTGAATTAGTTTGGCATTCTTTAAAATAGCAAACAGAGATGACTAAAGCGTGTGTTAGCTTTTAAAAATAAGAGCCACACAAGGTGGCTCAAAATAATACTTTAATTAAAAGTGAACCTGAATACCGGCAAACGGACCCGATGCATCAATATCAGTATTAATATCATCGACATCATCAAGTTCTAAAACCATAGAGCGGTAGCCCGCTTTAACCGCAACATCAACCGCTAGGTTATCAATAAACTCCCAAGCAATACCCATTTGGTAATCTTGTACTTTACTGTCATCTATGGCTAAAAAGCTGCCTTCAGCAAAAACACTTAAACCACTAAATGGTAAACCCGCTTCAAAACGTCCATATACTAACGGCACAACACCAGAGAACTCTTCGATTTCAGTAAAGTTAGCGCCACCTTGTTGTGATGTACCTGTTACAACAAGCTCACCATCAAACTGCTTAGCATTAAGACCTAAATCAATTGAGATTAAATCGTTATCAAAAATCTCGTAGTAAAAAATATAATCAATGTGCGATAAGTCAGTCACTGAATTAACATCAGTGCCAACAATATAATCAGTACCGTTAAAACTAAATGTGTCTTCAAGCACTGTTGAGCCGTTTAATTCAAGCTCAGTGTATTTTAACTTTAAGTTTGGCACTAATGGCACTGGGTGCTCAAGCGCAGCGTAATAACTTACAAAGGTTTCATCTTCAAAGTTGAAGTTTTGCAGGGCGTTATTGTTATCAGAAAAGCTACCGTCATTATCTGCTTTCCAACCATCAACCCCTACATATAAACCCAATACAGTGTCGGCTTGTGCTACAGGGGCTAAACATGCCATTGATAAGGCTGCTGCTATACAATACTTTTTCATTTTTTATCCTTGCGCTAATAATTCGCTAAGTTCAATTAGTGCCGCATTGGCTCTAGAAATATAATTTGCCATAACAAGTGAATGGTTGGCGACATAACCAAATCCATTACCGTTTAAAATCATTGGGCTCCATACCGTTTCTTGGGTTGCTTCAAGCTCGCGTATAATTTGTTGCAAGCTGACACGGGCGTTCTTTTTATCAAGCACATCGGCAAAATCATATTCAACCGCCTGTAAAAAGTGCAGTAAAGCCCAAGTAGCACCACGTGACTCATAAAATACATCATCAATTTCCCACCATGATGTTTTTATTTGTTGTTGTAAAGGCGTATAGGTGGCCTGTGTATTTGAAGAGTTACCGGCGAGGTCAGTGTTAACCTTATCTTGACCCACGCTTGCACTTAAACGCTGACTTAAGCTGCCTAAACGCTTTTCAGCTTCTTTTAACCAACTGCGTAGGTTATCTGCACGAGAGTAAAATTGGCTATCGCGCTCATGCTGATTGGCTATTTGAGAACGATATACCATTAAATAATCAATTCCTTTTTGGTATTCACCCTCAGCACTTGGCCATGCCCATGCTTCAGAGCTGATATTAAATTGTGGCTGAGCTTTTTTGAGCGCTTCGTGTTCAGTTGATTGCGATTGTGAGCGGCTAAAATCTTTTCGCATAGACAACGCTAAATCACGCACCATTTCCAGCGCACCATACTCCCAGGCCGGCATATTGTCCATTATTACGCTCGGTGGTAGCACATCATTTGATAAGTAACCGCCTGATTTAGTTAAAAGCGTATCAGCTACAGTGATGAGTGTTGAAGTTGTTACATAACCTGTGACCAGTTTTTCACTGCGTTGCTGCGCTTGTTGCTTAGCATTTTGCACAACATCAAAACGTGAAGGCTCTATACTCCAGTACACTGCAATGGCGTAAAACACGACAAATAACAGTACCAGTGCCGTTATTATTTTTCCTTTATGCTGTGACATTTATCCTCCTAATGATGACTATGATCTTTCGATGCTTTTACCGGCTCTGCTTGTGAGGCTAACGAAACGACTTTTGCATTGGTAAATACTCGGTTCCCGTCTTCAAAATATAGCGTGAGTTTACGTTCTTGACCTACTTTTAACGGTTCTTGTGGTTCAAACACCATTAAATGATAGCTGCCTGGCTTAAAATCGAGTTGTTGGTGAGCTTTAATAAGCAATGATTCGACTTTTTGCATTTTCATCATACCGTCAGCGTGAACGTGCTCATGAATTTCAACACGCCCTAGGCCATCAATTGTCGCTTTAGTCAACGTTGCTGGTACATTGCTGTGGTTTTTAATACTAAAGTAAGCCACACTGGCTTTGGTTGCCGGCAAAAACTCTCTTACTTGCGCATGTGTTACTTGTAGCTGCGCAACAACACTATCGTGTTCATGTCCTTCGTGCGCCATTAACGAAGACGAAAAAACACCCACCATTAATGCACTTGCTATCGAAATACATTGTTTAATCATCAGTAAAATCCTTGTTAAAACAAAAAAATATAGTTCAAATTTATCATAATTCCCTTATGTTAGGCAGCTAATTTAAGCTCAAGAGACGACTTTTTTGTTATCTGCGATTAACCAACACAGCCCTGCTACAAACAATAACGGCCAAGCAATCATCAATGATCCGAATAAAAAAGCTAAAATAGTACCAGCCAGTGCCACCATCGCCGCGCCAACTAACCCCATCGTCACTAAAGCAACAATCGCAATAACAACGATAATAGCAACTAATGCACCAATGAGCTCTATACCTGTCCAGCTAATATCTGAGATCCATAGCGGAAACTGCCACACATCAAAGTGAATAATTGAACCGCTATTAATTAAAAACAACGCAAGAATAACTAGGCACACGGCGAATGTTTTCATGCTGCTCTCCTTACACTGCTTTTTCTTCAAGGCAACAGTGAGCAATTAAATAACCTAGCGCCACTGCAAACGGAAAACTTAAAAATAATAAAACAGTCACTAAGCGAGTAGACCATACCGGAAAGTCTAGTCGGTAAGCTAACCCACTACAGACGCCTGATATTTTTTTGTTAAGCGTATTTTTGTACCAACGACGGTGTGTATTAAAACTATTCATAACAATCTCCTTAAGCTGTTTGTTTATTAGCAGTATTTAAACTTGCTTTTAAACTAGCCAGTTCTGCATCAATTTTTTCATTTTTAACCAGTGACTCAATTTGCATAGCTGTATTGCTCGCAGTATCTGTGAGCTCATACGCTGCAACTTGCGACTCTACACTTTCAACGCGGCGCTCTATTTGCTCAAATCGTGATAAGGCAAAAGCCACTTTATCGCTTTGTAGTTGCGTATTTATTTTTGCCCTTGCCTCAACTACGTTTTCACGCTTTGCAAGTTGTGCTTGCTTTGCTTTTGCCTGCGTCATTTTTTGCTGTAAGCGCTCGCAGTCTTCAGTGATTTTAGTAATCGATTGTTGTAATGCCTCAAGCTGCGTTTGCAAGCACCCTATGCTTTGTTCAACTGTGTGTTTTTCGGCTAATGCTGATTTAGCTAAATCGTCACGATTTTTTGTCACAGCATGCTCAGCTTTTAATTGCCAATTTGCGAGCGCTTGCTGTTTATTACTTATTTGACGTTTAATGCTCTTTTCTTCACATAAAAGTGCAGCTGCCGTACTACGACACTCATTAAGCGCTTCTTGCATTTCAGTAAGCATTAAATTGAGTAACTTTTCTGAGTCTTCTGCTTTATCAAGCATAGCTACAATATTTGCTTGAATGACGTCGTTTACGCGGTTAAATATGCCCATGTTATTCTCCTGATGATTTTTATTTATACATCAACAGGATTCCAAGAGTTATGCCAATAACTTAAAATGGTTTTATTTTCATTAAATATCATGTAGTTAAGTTATTTTAAGTAGGTAAATTAATGACTCGCCACTGAATGAAATTAAGTCGAATTGGCTAATAAATTAAACTTTTGACCAAAATTTGGGATCAAAAAAAGCCACCTGAGGTGGCTTTTTTCTATACAGAGGATCTATTATTCGGGTACGTAACTTAGTGCTTTATCCATAACACTCAAATCAGCTTGCTTGCCATGGCCATTTTCAGATAAATGGCGTCTAAAACCACGCGCACCGGGTTGTCCCTGAAAAATACCTAACATATGGCGAGCAACATGCCAAAAGTTAGCGCCTAAACGCATCTCTTCTTCAATGTAATCATACATAGAGCGCACAACATCATGACGTGTCTGAGTATTAGCAGCATCACCATATATTTTTTCATCAACTTCATTTAGCATAAATGGATTGCTGTAAGCCTCTCGCCCAACCATCACTCCATCTATGTACTGTAAATGCTCAAGGCTTTGCTCAATGGTTTTAACACCGCCATTAATACTTAAATCAAGTTGTGGATAATCTTTTTTAAGCTGGTAAACGCGGGGGTAGTTAAGCTCAGGAACTTCGCGATTTTCTTTTGGACTCAATCCTTTTAGCCATGCCTTACGGGCATGAATAATAAAATCATCACAGCCTACTTTATGCGATGCTTCAATAAGCGCACATAAAAATTCATAGGAATCTTGCTCATCAATACCAATGCGCGTTTTTACCGTAACAGGAATACTGACTTCACTTTTCATTGCAGCAACACACTCTGCCACAAGCTCGGGCTCTGCCATTAAACAGGCACCAAAACGCCCATTTTGCACACGATCAGACGGACAACCTACGTTAAGGTTTATTTCATCATAACCGCGGTCACCTGCAAGCTTGGCACACTGTGCTAGCGCTTGCGGATCTGAGCCCCCCAGCTGCAGCGCTACTGGGCCTTCATGTTGATTAAAGTGCAAATAGTCGCCACGGCCAAACAAAATAGCACCTGTGGTGATCATTTCAGTGTAGAGCACGGTGTGCTTTGTCATTTTACGATGAAACGTACGACAATGGCGATCAGTCCAATCAAGCATCGGTGCCACGCTAAAGCGTCTAAACCCTGTATTACTTGCCATTACTGGGCTAGAGCCCTTATTTAGTGTGTTACTCATATAGTCTGAATTGCCTTGAATTGCCTTGAATCGCCGCGAGTTTCGATATACAGTCACCCTATAGTCACCCTTGCGGGGTTGGACTGTTCAATAACTTAGGGTTAAATCATGGCTTCATATAATATCGAAAAACGCCGTCTTGCTTCAGGCGACTACCGCTATAAGTGCGTAGTACGCGAGAAATCTAAGGGTAAGATTATACACAATGAAAGTAAAACATTCAGTAAAAGAGTGTTGGCTGAGAGTTGGGGCAAGAAACAAGTTAACGATATTGAGCAATCTAGGGTGACTGAAACAAAACAAGCGGTCACCCTAGGCACCCTGATGAACATGTATTTTGAAAATCATGATTTATGGAATGCTACCGGACGTACAAAGCAATTTGTTATTAAGATGCTGATTGATTGCGATATAGCATCGGTTTTATCAAATGAGTTACGCACTAGTGATTTAATTGAACATTGTAAAAATAGGCGTAGCGCTGGTGCAGGGCCTGCAACTATTTATCATGATGTGGCTTACCTACGTAGTGTGATGAAAAAGGCGGGACCTGTTTGGAATATTGATGCTAACCATAAAATATTTGAAGACGCAGTGCCGGTGCTAATCGAGATGGGGTTAGTTGGTAAAAGCCAAAAACGAACCCGCCGCCCCACAGATAATGAACTTGATAAATTGCGCGATGGTTTAAAAGAACGCATGGACTATAGGCCTAACGGTAAAGTGCGCATTCCTTTTTTAGATATTTTGGATTTTAGTATTTTAACATGTATGCGTATTGGCGAGGTGTGTAAACTACGCTGGGAAGATTTGAACGATGATCATAAAACTATTTTAGTCCGTGACAGAAAAGACCCGCGCAAAAAGGAGGGCAATCACATGATTGTGCCTTTGCTTGCTGGCTCGTTTGATATTGTAATGAAACAGCCTAGAAATGATGATTTGATATTTCCTTATAACTCACGATCGGTTACTGCTGGTTTTCAGCGAGTGCGTAATGCATTAGGTATTGAGGATTTACGCTATCACGATTTACGTCGTGAAGGTGCTAGCCGTTTATTTGAAAAAGGTTATTCAATTGAAGAAGTGGCTCAAGTAACAGGCCACCGCAATTTAAATATTCTGTGGCAAGTTTATACGCAATTATTTCCGCATAAATTGCATGATAAGTTTTCATCTGATGGATAACCTGTAAATTTCTTACGCAAATTCGAGTTTTTAAATTTCATTTTTGTTTTTGGTTAACCTATTGTTTTATAATGATTTCATTACCACTTTCAAAAGCCACTCTGATCCTTAAGACCCCACATAAACGAGCTAAGTTATTGTTTATTAGTTTCATTATTTTTAATTCTTCTTAAATTACAGGCGGTTAAACTGTAAAACAGTGAAATTAATCACGATCTTTTCAGATCCTTGATCTGCTAAGAACCTTATATAGGGCGCTGGCTGGCGGTTTAAATGAAGTACTTTAAAACTGTAAAAAAATAACGATAAAGAGCGCGCAGGAGGGTGAGGAAGAGTGCGGATTTCGTGGCATACATTCTGTGTGGGCCTAGTTTCCGTGGCTAGAACCTCGCTGGCCAACATAGACGGCATTAACTTTACTGCAGCGAGTAGCGGGCACTAAAAAGCCCAGCGTGTTGCTGGGCTTGTTTGGTTGGCTTGTGTGTTACTTTGTTATTGGGTCTAGCCTAGATTTTTGGTCTGCTGCTTCACCTGCTTTGCTCGTGAATACTGCGGCTGTAATTGGTGGCGCCATTGTTGGGCTGTGCTTGTGGGTTGCGCATTCTGTTGCTATATCTTTTACTGTTGCCATTAGTTCTGATAGTAATTTAAGTACATTCTCACTGTCGCTACCTACCCATGTTTTAGGGCTCTTATGTTCTTGCTCTTTGGTTGCTATTACTTTGCGTGTTTCACACTGTAGCTCTGCTAATTTACCAATTATGTCTTTTAATGATTCATCGGTTTTGTTTTCAAAGTTGCCGTGTTCATCAATGTGTTGATATACACCATCACGTACTTGGGTGCGGGTTTCACCTTCTTTGATTGCGGGTAAGTCCCAACCAAAGGGTAATACTGTTCTAATAAATGGTTTATCTGCTCGCCCATAAGCAAAGCCAATCTCTACAATCGAACCAATAGCCGGCGGTTCTAGTCGGCCTGCTTTGTCGCCCGCGCCTGGTAATGGTAACGGTACGGCTTGAAGTGGTTTAGATTTAGTGTCTGTGCCGTTTTCGTCTATGAGTTGAACGTTAACAGCATAGCGAGGGTAAAACGCATCGCTGCCACGTTCGCCATCGATGGCGGGTAGTTCTGGCAAAGCGACTACTCTACCCCATCGCGGTAAATGTAATTGGCCGGTTAGTTCTGGAAACAACCGGCGCACAATTCTTAATATCGCTTTTTCCATTGTTACCAACTTATTTGCATGTTTGTGCCTTGAAACTCAACGGCGGTTATACGTTCGTCATTGGCAGTTACGTTTGGGCGTATCATTGGGGCTGCTGGCATTTTTGCGGTTTTGCCTGCTTGATGATCGGTCATGAGTTCTTTTGCTATTGTTACTGGTTTATCAAACCAAAAAGAATCAGCATAACTGCCAACAAATACTTTACCGTTACCCTGTTGATACCAAACAAAATCGGCAATACGGAACGCACGGCCAATATTGTTTAACATGGCATATCCTGAACTATCAGAGTAAAAACACGGTATGGCCGTATCAGCATAGGCTTTATCGGGTATTACAAAATCAACGCCTGTTTGTGCTGTTATCTCATCAAGCACTTGACGCATAGTTGGATGGCGCAGCATCACCGTTAAATTGTAAGCAAGTGATGCAGACCACTCACGGCAAAAAAGCGTAAACCAGCCATTAACCGCAGGTAGCACACGTTCAACATAGCCGTTAAATACTCGGTCAACCATATCGCCCCAACCTAAATCAACCGCAACCGGTGCTAACTTAGCCACACTTTGGTTAACGGTTATTTGGCAGTTACCTGGTGTTGATGCCTGTAGCACTACCCAGTGATCTTTCATATCAACTTTTTCATTATTGATATGAGCGCGAGCAATAAAACGAGCATTAGCGGTGGCCATTATGCGGTTCTTAGTTTTGCAAAGTTATCTTGTAGGTGCTGTTGTAAATTAGCGTATTGCACTTCGCTTTCACCACCTTGCTGATTAGCTTGCGCTTGGGGAGCGCGTTCCTCTACTTTTTCAGGAACCGACCTGCACTCACTAAGCGTAAAATTCACAGCCCATTGCCGGGTAGTTTCTTGTTCAACAGCTTCAATTTTACTGCTAAAACGCACTTGTTTAACCCCTAGCGTATTTGCAGTGCGATTACTTATACGATAAATAACACGCGCTCCGCCCTCAGTCGCTTCGGCTAAATTAAACAAATCGGCCAAGTTATCAGCCATAGTGAAAGGTAAAAAACCACTCACAGCTAACGTTTTAGCCTTAATACCCGTTTCAGCCTGATCAGTACTTGATGATTGGCCGCTGGCGTCTTCGCTGGCAAGCTCTTGGCTAGCCGTAATGCGAAGTGATTTAAGATTTATTGATAGCGAGTTGAGGTTTAGCATTTATCACCTAAAATATGTAAGCAAATATCTGATAGTTATGTAATAAAGCGTCATTAACTGGAGTTCCATCTTTAATGTTTTTAAGATTAATACTCCAATGAATAGAACCTTCATCACCTATACTTCCTGATTTCCATCTAGGTGATAATTCATGTGATAATGGACTGTCACCTATCATGCTCACATTGATCAAATTTGCGGGTTTATATAGCTCTAATTTAATATTACCGTTTAAAAGATCTGATTTATCAATACTTTTTATACCGAAATTTTTCCAACTGTCACTTAGTTCACCTCTATAAATAACACCTGCCGCTACTATTTCAGTACTTTCTTTCATCACACTATTTGGCACCTCTACCTTCTTATTAGTAAACTCACCATATACTTGGCAAAAACCACTTTGTTGTTCTATACCATCACCCGTTATAACCTCAAATTCTAATAAAGTAATTCTTTTAATAGGGTTATCTTTGTTATCTAAGTTTCCAGGATTAAACTTAATAATATTGCTGTCTTTTGTTTTAAAGTCTTTATTATTAAAAGAGAACTTTGTAATGTTACTAAACCTATTTGGTCCATATATTGTTTGGTCAAAGTAAAGAGACGATAAAATAATGGGTGAATGTGTTTGATCTGCTATATAACTGGCAAAATCAATATATCCTGACTTATTTGGATGAACATTGTCTGCAAACATTCCATCCTTTAAGTTTTTATAATCCCCTGTTCCATTTGTAGACCAGTGTAAATAATCGATAATTTCAACATCTTCAAATTCTGATTTAAAGTCTGTTTGGAGCCACGTATTAAATTCACGTGCTTTCTTTTCTTTTGCATCGTTGTATAGAGCATATGCGCCAATATTGCTTAGCATTAAAATAATATTATTATCTTTACAACTTTGTGCAAAATATCTGAAATTGTTTTTCATAGTATCTATTTCAATACCAATACTTATATCGTTAATACCAACATGCAAGTAAACTAAATGCGGCAACTGGCCACCAAAGTTCATTGTTTGATTACCTCTACCATCACCCACTTCTTTTATTTGATGTAATACATCCCTTTCCCATCTACTTTTAATATCTACAGATGTTTGACCACCAATACCATGATTTAAAAATGGAATAGTGAATTTGTTGGATAGCTCAAAGCTTAACTGCCCCACTTGCGATTTATAGCTTTCCATATAATCAACATTCCCTGAAGGGTGAAGCCTTCCGTGCTGTTCTGGATGACCTTCTGCAATAGAGTCTCCAATAAGTACAGCATAAGGCATAACCAAATCTAAATAAGCACCATACTCAGCTTTAACCAAAACACCTGTGTTTGCATCAGTAGACTTAATTGAGTTTGATTGATTAATATCATTAGGCTGATACGCACCATTTGAAAATGCTAAAGTATTAGCGTTAATGCATGACATAAAACCTTTCTTAATTCGATTAACTTCCTCAAACTTTTTATCTGCCTCTAACTTTTTTATAAATGTATCTTGCACCCAGCTTTTTTCAGAAAATTTTGATTCCGATCTAAAGTCATTAATTGTGTTTACATCTATTATTTGAACAAGTTTAAAAACATAATGTTCTATACCATTTACATCAATGTAATCATCCATTTCGGTGTTCGACACAGTAAACACCACTTGTGGTTCCCATTGGCTTGATGCGTTGCCATCGAAGTAAGCATCAACATATACAAATTGCGGATAGCTTTGCAAAGTTAATATTTTCTCATTCTTTAATTCCACACGCAGGCCACTTACATAACCTACGCCCGGTGTTACGCTAAATGTATTGGCGGTTGATCGCGGGACTACTTTAAAGCCATCATCAATAAACCAGTCCTTGCCGTTCATGTCGCTAGCGAGCTGGCGGGTTAGCTCATCCATGCCGCTTAAACGTGCAGTAAAGTCTAACTGCCATGTTTCTGGCGATACGCTAATACCCGCCAAATCTGCTATGCCTGAGTATTCAATACCAAAGTTACGGTTTAGTGTGTTACCGGCACTGCCTGGCGCGGTGATTGTTTTGGCAACAGTTGGTACATGGCTAATGGCTACTAATGTTTGATTTATTGACGAATACAGTCCTACCCAGTTAAATTCAAACGGGCCCGTAACGCTATCGAGAACCGTTGAGTAAACAACTACGTTGTCGTTAATACGGCCTGTTTGCTGCACGTTTTGTTGATGCACAATATAGCTGTTTGGAATGCCTTCGTTGCGATCAATTGTGCCGGTTGGGTCTTGCCCTGCTACGTTAGCAAAAATAAAAGTGTCTATGTCTAATTGTTGGTTAGCCTGTGCCTTGGTTGCAAATAACTTTTCGCCGGCAATCGTTATAACTTGTGCCATGGTTTAATACTCCTGTTTAACATTCGCGACGGTAAATTCAGCATGGCTGTCCATCGTCATAAATCGGTTTGTTGGTAATAAATTGGTATTTAATTTGGCTATAGTGAATTCACCATCACCATCAAAGTTTTTAGGGGGTGCAGCTACAGTTTGCTTGGCAATAGTCACGTATTCATAACGACGAGTCGTTCGCCCATATTGGCGGCATAATGCATTTATTAAATTTTGGCGTTCGCCTAAGTCGGCATCCAGCAGTTGCAAACTCACAACATCCCAATCAACCGTACTTATTCGCTCATCAATGGTTATCCATGGCATACCGAGCTTTTCAAACATATCAAGCCAGCCGCTTTTGCTCCCTGCCCCTTTAGCAAATGGCAAAGCGTACTTAACGCGCGTTCTGTACATCAGCTCTGTTTCGTTAGGTATTTGAGTAATGTCTCGCTCCCATGCGAGTAAATTAACCAACTCAAGTTCGGCGGTCATTGGGTCAAGCTGCTTAGCAGGCCATGCCAGCATGTCTGCTACACGCTGCCAATAAATAACGGCTGCTTGGCGTAGCTTATCGAGCTCACTAGCTGGCCTAGCCAGCCAGTAAGGCATTTTAGTTAGCGCTTGCCAGTTTATGTTCATAGTGCATTACCGTTTTCTATAGTTAGCGCAGTTAAGCGCGGCACATTGTTTTGGCTGGTTATATCGGTTTGGTGCCAATTTAATGAATCAATACCGTCAAACTCTCTATGTAACTCTTGGCTTAATCTGCTAAAGCTAAAGCGGCTAGCGGGTTGTGTTTTAGTCACTGTGTAATCGGTGTTTTCTCTAAACGCACTGCGTATAAAGTTTTCAACGTTTGTTAGCAATGCGGTTACTTGGGTCGCTAATAAATAGCCATGCGGGTAAACAGTTACACCTACACTCACATTTACACCTGGCATAGCAATTACTTGTAAATCGTCGCCATGACCATGGAAGCCTTTTTCCATTACGTATTCGTTTAAATCATCAATTAAGCTTTGGCTGGGTGTACCTGTGTCTAACAAAATATAGGCATTGGCAGTACCAGGGCCACGCGGTGCATCGTGTTCAAAAAATATATTGTCGGTATCAAGGCCACTGCGCTGGGTTAAAATAGCGCGATAAACGGCGTCAATGTGCCAAGGCGCTGCAGCGGTAAATGCGTTACGGGTGCGTAGTTTTAAATCTTGGTTTGTCTCGGCATCCGCGCCAAGCGCATCAAGCCAGTTTTCATCATTAACTGCACTGGCAATACCCGTTACCGACTCAGGTAAAATATGGTAATAACCTGCGCCTAGGTTGTATGCTGCCCCTGCATTTTCGGCAACAACAGGCACTAATACACTTGCTTGGTTTTCAGGTAAAATTACATCATCAACCG
This sequence comes from Pseudoalteromonas sp. TB41, assembly GCF_000497975.1. Classification (NCBI taxonomy): domain Bacteria; kingdom Pseudomonadati; phylum Pseudomonadota; class Gammaproteobacteria; order Alteromonadales; family Pseudoalteromonadaceae; genus Pseudoalteromonas; species Pseudoalteromonas sp. TB41. The sequence continues at coordinate 31,616 of NZ_AUTH01000035.1, forward strand.
TTAGCACACGGTAAACTGTGCCGTTTATAGCGTCGGTTTGTATTACGGTACCGGCGCTAATTAATAAACCTGGTCCTGTAATAGCTGCGCGATTAAATCGCACTTTGCCATGTGCTCGCTCTTCACTTTTACGCGTTAAGTCGTGCTCCCATGCTTTGGCTTCAATAAATTCGCTATCAGTAGCCGTTTGCAAAAATAGATTAGGCAGTATTTTTTCTATTAATATTTTGTTGACTACCCATGTGGCAGGCTTTGCCACAATCGCGCTAATAAGTCGCCAAAATGGTGAATAAGGCGAGTCGTTAGCAATAATACTGCCGCTTTCATCTACGTCTTGTTTAAATAGCGTTTTCCAGCC